>JASHUY010000089.1 GCA_030039755.1 Acidimicrobiales bacterium | reverse complement strand
CGGGACCGTGTTCGCCGCCGGCACAGCTGCAGTCCCGGGCACCGCCCGCGTCGCCGGCAACACAGCCGACGCCACCGCCGCGGCCGAGTTCACGAGGGCGTTCCCCTACACGAAGGACTCGTGCCCTTCGAGCCGTGCGGTCGTCCTCGCCACGACAAAGACCTACCAGGACGCACTCAGCAGCCAGCTGCTGGCCGGGTCCCTCACAACCGGGACCCTCCTCACCCCGACCGAGAGCCTCTCGACGGTGACGGCGACCACCTTGAAGGAAGAGGGCATCAAGACCGTCTACGTCGTGGGTGGCCCCCTCGCGGTCACCACAACAGTGGTCGAGGCGATCGAGAGCCTCACAGCCTACGGGTGCAACGGCACGACCCCGACGGGAAAGATCACCGTCACACGCATCTACGGGGAGACCCAGTACGGGACGGCCGAGGCGGTCGCAGAGCACGTCGGCGCGGCGGCATCCAAGGCCTTCCCCGGCGCCTACGCGACAACGGATGCCACAGGTGGGTCCGGGAGGTACAACGACACCACGGGGAAGGGCTCGACGGCACCGTCCGGATCGGTCGCCACGGCGATCCTGGCAAGTGGAGAAGAGTTCCAAGACGCCCAAGCCGCCTCCGTCGTCTCCTACCGCACAAAGCTCCCACTCCTCCTCACCGAGGCGACAACCCTGTCCACAACAGCGGTCGCGGCCATCGGGAAGCTCGGCGTGAAGCAGCTCATCCTGATGGGCGGCCCTCTCGCCGTCACGAACACAGTGGAGGCAGCCCTCGTCGCGAAGACCGGGGTGTCGGTGCTCAGGGTTGCAGGTGAGGACTACACCGACACCGCAGCCGAGCTGGCCCGCTTCGAGGTCGCCACCTCGACAGACGGCCTCGGATGGACACCGGGGCACAGGGTCATGGTCGCCCGGGGGAACGGCTTCACCGACGGCCTCGCCGGTGCGGTGCTGGAGAACGGCCACAACGCCACAACAGGTGCCTCCGGCACGGCGCGCCCGCTTCTTCTGACCGAGAGCCCGACCACAGTCGGGTCCTACCTGACCACGTTCTTGAAGGTGACAGCTCACACAGGGATCGACAAGACAGCGGGGAAGACCATCACGGCACTGAGCGTCCTCGGAGGGACACTGGCGGTGAGCACGACCGAGGTCACGCAGATGCTGACAGACCTCAGCCACTGAGCCGTCGGGTAGAAACACTCCGTGACCTCCTGCGCCGGTGCTCTGAACCCTGTGGGCGACGAACGGGTCACGGAACCTGAGCCCGGACACGGGCCTCGGTCGTGACCCCCGAGAAGGGTTCGGCGGGGCTGTCGGAGCTGTTCGACGCGCACGTCGCTGCCGAGTTCGTCGCGAAGGATGCCGACGCGACGATGGCGACGATGACCGCGGACCCCACGGTCATCCACGTTCCGGTCCTCACCGGCGGTCGTGGCAGGGACGAGCTGCACGCCTTCTACCGTGACCACTTCATCCCCTCCTGGCCGGACGACGTCGAGCTGGTGCCGCTGTCGCGGACGGTCGACGAGCACCGGGTCGTCGACGAGTTCATCGTGCGCTTCAACCACAGCCGGGAGATGCCCTACTGGCTGCCCGGCGTTGCGCCCACCGGCCGGACCGTGGAGGTCCCCCACGTCGTCATCATGGGGTTCGAGGACGGCAAGGTCGCCTACGAGCACATCTACTGGGACCAGGCATCGCTCCTCGTGCAGGTCGGTCTCCTCGATCCTGCCCGGTTCCCCGTGGTCGGTGGCGCCACCGCGCGAGCTCTTGTGGACGAGAGCGTGCCGATGAACGAGATCATCACCGCCACGCGCTGATCCCGGACGCGAACCGCGGCCGGAACCCGAGCAGCCACGCATGCCCCACGTCCGAGGGCTCAGCCCGTCGCGACGCCCTCGGCGTGGAACCCGCCGACTGCTGGTACGTCGGAGACAAGCCCCATCGCGACCTCGTCTGCGCGCGCCTGGCGGGGATGGGCAAGGCCGTCCTGATGCGTCGGCCAGACGAGGAGCGCGTGGAGATCGACGCCGACCTGATCGTCGACTCGGCAACCGAGCTCCACGTCGCCCTCGAGTCGACGCTCGGATGACGGCAGGCGGATGCACCCTGGAGGGGTCACATCTCGAGAGGAGAAGGAGACCGCCACTCGACCCAGTTCCCGTGAGGATCGCCCCACGCGATCGGGTCGCCGTTGCGGCTGAGCACGTAGTCGCCCCGATGACGTGCGATCTCGTCTGATCCAAGGCGTGCCCGGACAGACGGGAGCACCACCGCGCCCTCGTTCGCGACCCATTCGGCGCCGCTTCGGAGCACTTCGACCTCGAACGCGGCCCGATCGCCGGGACCGACGTAGGTGAGCGCGGCGTGATGGAAGAGGACGAGCGTCGCACCTGCCGGCGCGCGCGCGACGAGGTCGCCAACGCCACGTCGCAGGTCTCGTCGCTCGACCACAGGCGGGTCCTCGAGTGCGAGGGCCACCGCCTGTGACAACCGCTCGCGGCGGCCCTCCTCGTCTGGCCATACGAGTGCCTCGAGCCAGCGCCTGTCCTCGCTCGATCGAACGTCGAGCGGGTTGCGGTCGATGCCGAGGCGCCACACGACTTCGGGGATCCGTGTCGGCACAGGACGAGGCACTCCCGACAGCGAGCAACGAAGGAGTGGTGCCCGCACGTCCTCGCCGACGATACCGTCGCCGAAGTCGTAGCGGTAACGGTCGAGGAGGAGGCAGAGGCCTGCGCTCGCCCCGATCTCCAGGAGGGCGATCGGTCCGGGAAGGTGGGCGATCGCAAGAAGTAACGAGGTGCACCGCGCGACCTCGTTGGTCTGGGTGCTGCGAAGCTCGATCTCATGCGCGATCTCGCGCCAATTCGACGCGACGAGCCCGGTGAAAGCCGGGACGTCGGCAGGGCAACCGAAGAGGTACTGCACGACGCCGAACAGCAGATTCGGTTGGCGCTTCTGCACCGGCAGGGCGGCGAGGAGGCCGAGGATCCGGCGATCGTCGGCGACGCCGTGAGCGAGCGCCTCGTAACGAGGCGAGCGCCCGGCGGCCTCGAGGGCCGCGAACCGCCGATACCGCTCGCCGATTGCCGCCAGGGGATCGGAGTCGGCCATCGACCAATCGTTGCAAACGTGGGACCCCTTCGCCGTCGCCACTCCCAGGCCGAAGTTCCTCACGGCGCACAGGAGAAGAGAAAGGCACCATCTTCGCCCCGAGAAGGCGGGCGCCTGCTCGAAGGGCCGGCGGGCATCGGTGACCAAGGGCCGCGGGTCTCCTTCGGACCAATTAGGTTTGAAACTGGTGACAGAGACGGAGGCCAATCGCGTCGTCATCCGCAGAGCCTTCGACGCCTGGCGTGAGGGCAGCGGCGCGATCACGGACGTCTTTGCCCCCGACATGGTGTGGCGCATCGAAGGTCACTCGGCGGTCTCGAGGGAGTACCAGGGCCGCGACGAGTTCATCGAGGAAGTTCTCACCCCGTTCGGGGCACGCTTCAGCCGGGGCGTGACGTTCCGCCCGATCAACATCCGTTCCGTCACGGCGGGCGGCGACACGGTCGTCGTCGTCTGGGATGGTCGTGGCGTCGCCAACGACGGCGAGCCGTACGTCAACAGCTATGCGTGGATCATGCGGCTGGCCGGCGGCAAGGTCGTCGACGGAACCGCCTTCTACGACAGCATCTCGTTCAACGCCCTCTGGGCACGCGTGCACCCGTCGTCGTCACGATGAGCGAGGACCCGGCGACCTTCGACGACGCCGAGATCGCCATCTTGGAACGTCTCGGAACTCGCCGAAAGGTCGAGGCCGGTGAGTACCTCTACCGCGAGGGAGACCTCTCCTACGACTTCTACGTCGTCCTTTCGGGCTTCGTCGAGATCACCATCAGGGCAGACGGCGAGGACAGGCTCATCAACACCCACGGTGCCGGTCGGTTTCTCGGGGAGCTGAACCTCCTCACGGGGTCACGGGTGTTCCTCTCGGCCAGGGTGGTCGAGCCCGGCGAGGTGCTCGTCGTGCCCGTCGAGGCGCTGCGGCGCGTTCTCGCCATCGAGCCGTTGCTCGGCGACAAGATCCTGGCCACCTTCATGGCCCGGCGCAACGACCTGCTGCGCGGTGCAACCGTCGCCACTCGGGTCATCGGGTCCCGCTACTCCGCTGACTCCCTGCAATTGAGGGAGTTCTTGGCTCGCATCCGGCTGCCCTACGAATGGCTCGACGCCGACGTCGACCCACAGGTGGACGATCTTCTCCGCCAGTTCGGCGTCCAACCGTCCGAGCTGCCGGTCGTCGTCTCATCGGGAACGGTCCTTCGGCGACCCAGCCCCGGTGTTCTCGCCGAGTTCCTCGGCCTGGCGGTCGGCCGCCTTCCCGAGCGATCCTTCGACCTCGTGGTAGTGGGCGGGGGACCGGCAGGCCTGGCCTCCGCTGTGTACGGCGCGTCCGAGGGCCTTCGGACCCTCGCGTTCGACATGGTGGCGCCTGGCGGCCAGGCCGGAAGCAGCTCGCGGATCGAGAACTACTTCGGCTTCCCCACCGGGATCTCCGGCGCCGACCTCATCGGCAGGGGACTGGTGCAAGCCGAGAAATTCGGCGCACAACTCAGCGCGCCGTGCGCCGCGGTGGCCTTGCGCGATGAGGCGGGTCTCTTCGTGGTCGAGCTCTCGGACGGCACCACGGTGGCCGGACGGTCGGTGATCGCCGCAAGCGGCGCGCGCTACCGCAGGCTCGAGGTGGATCGGCTGTCGGAGTTCGAGAACCGGGGCGTCTACTACGCGGCGACCGACCTCGAGGCCCGGTTGGTCGGCGGCGACCCGGTCGTCGTGGTCGGTGGGGGGAACTCCGCCGGGCAAGCAGCCGTCTTCCTGGCCGACCAAGGAAGTCCCGTGACGGTCGTGATCAGGAACGCAGATCTCGGCGCGAGCATGTCGCGTTATCTCGTGGACCGGTTGGAAAACCATTCTCGGATCGCGGTCCTGACGCGCACCCGGGTCGTCGCGCTCGAGGGCGGAAGAGATCTGAGCGGGGTACGGGTGGACGGGCCGAATGGAGAAGAGACGCTTTCGTGCGCGGCTCTGTTCTCTTTCATCGGCGCAGATCCCATGTCAGCCTGGCTCTCGGGTCGCGCCGCCCTCGACGATCGCGGATTCGTGCTCACGGACCACGCGCTCGCGCCCGACGACCTCGACCCGCAGTGGAGCGTGCTGAGGCGGGAGCCACTTCCGTTCGAGACGAGCTATCCGGGCCTGTTCGCAGTCGGAGACGTCCGCTCGGGATCGACGAAGCGGGTGGCTGCCGCGGTCGGGGAGGGGTCCGCGGCGGTGCGATCGGTTCACGATCACCTTGGGTTCGTCGCACCGAAGCCGAGCCGCGCCCCCCGGTGACGACGACCACCTGACGCATCCGTCGGCCCATCTGAAAGTCTGGGGGACGTGGCGGTCCAGTGCCATGGCAACGCCTTCAGGCTGCCCAAGTTGAAGAGGCTCGGGCTCATGGATGTGCCACTTGCCGTCGAGGATGCGGCGCCGCGCGGGACCTTGCCCCCTGTGGATGTCGGCTGAAGTCCGGTCGGAGGACGCATCCGCGGCCGCAGACACCGCCGGTCAGGGATGGCCGGCTCCACGACGGAGGCCGTCACAGACGACGTCGATCATGCGGTCGGGCGTGACCCCGAGGCCTGCCTGCCCGGCCGCGTGGCAGGCGCCCACCACGAGCCCGGTCACCTCGGCGGTCGTCACGTCGTCTCGCACCGCGCCGCACGCTGCGGCACGGTCGAGCAGGCGGCGGATGCCGGTTTGGAGGTCCTCGAAGGTCGTCGCGCATCGCGACTTGATGTCGACACCCGCCACGGCCAGGGCGTCGAGGAGGTCGTGCTTCGTCGACGCCTGGTTCCCGAGCTCCCGGAGGAACGAGAAGAGCGCCTCGCCGGGATCGTCGGCCGCCTCCGCCTCGTTCGCCATCGCGACCAGCTCCTGGAGCCGGGTGATCACGATGGCCTCGAACATGGCCTCCTTGGTCGGGAAGTGACGGTAGAGCGTGCCGACGCCGACGCCGGCACGCTCGGCCACCACGTCGATCGGCACGCTCAGACCCTCCGCTGCGAACACGGCCTCTGCCGCGTCGAGGATCCGTAAGCGGTTCTTCATGGCGTCCGCCCGCATCGGGCGCACGTGCGCGCCGCCGTCAGGGCCGCCTGCGGACGCGGTGACGGCCCGCTCGGCCTCGCTCGTCTGGACGTCCCCGGAGCTCATCGACGATCGTACCCTCCGGACTTGACAAGCGGAACCTACGTTCCGCATAATATCAACCGGAACTACCGCTCCGAATATACCCGGTCTTCGGCCGGAGCGGAGGCTCACCGAGGAGACGCGTCATGACGGATACCCTTTCGAACGCTCCGACGGCCGCGGGTCGCCCGGTGGCTGAGCCCGGGTCCGGCGACGGTGCCGGGCTCGATCCCCGGCGCTGGTGGGCCCTGCTCGTCATCGCCCTTTGCCAGCTCATGATCGTGCTCGACGCCTCGGTGGTCGTCGTCGCCCTCCCTTCGGCACAGCACGCCCTCCACATCTCCGACGCCAACAGGCAGTGGGTGCTCACTGCCTACACCCTGGCGTTCGGGAGCCTTCTCCTGCTGGGTGGTCGCGTCGCCGATTACGCCGGGCGTCGGCGCACGTTCGTGATCGGGCTGGTGGGGTTCGGCGCCGCGTCGGCGCTGGGTGGGCTGGCACCGGACTCCGCCATGTTGTTCGGCGCCCGCGCCCTTCAGGGCGCGTTCGCGGCCCTGATGGCGCCGGCCGCGCTCTCGATCCTCACCGTCACCTTCACCGAGGCTCGGGAACGTGCACGCGCGTTCGGCGTGTACGGCGGGATCGCCGGCGGTGGTGCGGCAATCGGTCTCGTGCTCGGGGGAACTCTCACGCAGCTGGCCTCGTGGCGGTGGACGCTCCTCATCAACACCCCCATCGCCCTCGTCGCCGTGTTGGGCGCGCTCCGGGTGGTCCGGCAAGACCGTGCGTCGGTGCACACCGCACGTGGCTACGACCTCCGCGGGGTGGTCAGCGCCACCGCAGGGCTGTTCCTGCTCGTCCTCGGATTCTCGATCGCGGAGACCCACGGCTGGACGGCCACCCCGACGCTGGCCCTCGTCGCCGGCGGGGTGGCGCTGCTCGCGGCGTTCGTGGCCATCGAGCGGCGGGTCGCCAACCCGCTCCTCCCGCTTCGCGTGGTCCTCGATGCCAACCGTGGCGGGGCGTACCTCGCTTCGCTCCTCGTCGGCGTCGCGCTGCTCGGCACCTTTCTGTTCCTCACGTACTTCCTGCAGGGCACGCTGCACTACTCAGCCTTGAAGACGGGCTTCGCCTTCCTCCCCTTCTCTGCGGGCATCATCCTCGGAGCCGGCCTGTCGAGCCGGTTCCTGCCCCGGATCGGCCCGCGCCGGCTGATGACGGTGGGACTCGTCATGGCCTGCGCCGGGCTCTTCTGGTTCACCCGGCTCGACGTCGAGAGCTCCTACGTCGTTTCCCTCCTGCCGGCCGAGCTCGTGGTCAGCATCGGCATGGGGCTCACCTTCGTGCCGATGAGCAGCACGGCTCTCACGGGAGTGGACCCGGAGGCTGCAGGGGTCGCCAGCGCGCTCGTGAACACCTCGCAGCAAGTGGGTGGAGCCCTGGGCACCTCGCTGTTGAACACGGTCGCCGCGTCGGCGACCGCCGGGTACCTGTCGACGCGGCTCGGACAGCCAGACGTGACCGCCATCGCCACTGTGCACGGGTTCACGGTCGGCTTCGCGCTGAGCGCGGCACTCGTCGCGGCGGCGGCACTCGTCGCGGCGTGGTTCGTCCGTGGGGCGCGGAGGGACGAGGGCAGCGGGCCCGCGCGTGAGCTCGTGCCATCGTTGGCGTCGCTCGACGCGGGGTGACGAGCCGCTCCGCTCAGAGCCGGTCGGGGGCCGCCGCGCGACGGACGCCGGGGAGCATCGGCCGGATCCTGATCTCCTCGACGACCGCCTGCTCGCTGAGTTTCAGGATGGCTGAGGCCATCGTGGCAACGTCCTGGGGTGCAAGAAGGCGCCCTGCATCGACCTCCTCACCCTCCCACATGTCCGTGAGGGTGGCGCCCGGGCTCAGAAGCGTGACCCCCACCCTGTCGTCCATCAACTCGTGTCGGAGGTTGATCGCGAGGCCCCGAAGCGCCCACTTGGCGACCCCGTAGCTCGGGCCTGGGGGGTAAGCCTCGAGACCGGCGGTCGATCCGACGATCAGGATCCGCGGCTTCGCGCCCTTCCGCAGCGCAGGGACGAGCTTTTGGCACAGGTAGACGTTGGCGTCCACGTTGACGGCCATCGCCCTCGCGTACTCGTCCGGCGAAATGCGGGTCAGGCCGCCCTCGACGAAAACGCCGGCGTCGAGGACGAGGAAGTCGATGGAACCGCTGTCCTCGAAGACCGCGTCCGCGACGACCTCCGCCGCCTGCTCACCAGCTCCCAGGTCGACCGCGACCATCCTCGAACGCAGCTCTGGATGCACCTGCCTCAACTGGGACTCGAGACTCTCCAACCGTGACCGTGACGACGCCACGCCGCAGAGGTACGAGCACTGAGGGGCGATCGATTCGACGATCGCCCTGCCGATCCCACGGGTCGCGCCCGTGACGACTGCCCGGATGCCCGCCCCGTCGGCCGGGACGGAGATGCGCTCGAACGAGGCAACGTCGTTGTTCGTCATCCGTCCTCACTTCGACGTCGCGGAGAGCGCCGGTCTCTGCAGGGGAGTCGGTGAGGGGAGAGAGCCACCCGGCGCGCTGAGCGAGGTCCGGCCCGGCGCGAGCTAGCCCGACGCTCCCAGCTTTGCAAAGCAGGGCTCCGAAATGTAGGCGAAGGAGACCGGCGCACCCGTGATCGCCTTGTTGAGGAACAGGCTGTTGTCCGCACTGACGAGTGGAATGTCAATGTAGTCCTTCATGTAGATCGCCTGGGCATTGGTGAGGTCCTCCGCTCGGGGAACTGCTTTGTAGGTGTGGAGCGCGTTCGACAGGTCCTTGTCCACGGTGGGGTTTGTGTATGTCGTGTAATCGAACACCCCCTTCGGGAAGAAGAGCTCCAGGAATGTGATGGGTGTGTTGTCGTACATGAACCCTGTGAACATGATCAGATCCAGACCCTTGCGATAGCTCGGTGTATAGAAGGCCCCCGAGTAATCCAACGGCTGCATCTCGTCAAACTTGATGTGCAGTCCGATCTCTGTGGCGGCCTGCTCTATCGCGGTCGCCAGCGTCAGCTCTGTCTGGTTGCCTGCGAGGATCCCCAACGTGATGGGGGCACCGTGGTCAGGTACCGAGTCGACGAGGCGTCTGGCCTCGGCGAGGTTCGGCCCTGTGGGACCGAGTTTTTCGTAGGCACGCTCGAAGACGTCCCGAGCTGTAGATGTCCATGAGGTGTACGGAGGCGTGAGCGCCAGGTTGGGAACGGCTGCTCCTCCGTACACGACCTTCGCGATGGCCGGCCGGTTGAGCGCCAAGGAGAGCGCCTCGCGGATCGAGACACTTCCGATCGGGCCGGAATTGGTGGTCGGGGCGAGCTGTGTGATCTTGAGGCTCCGATCGAAGTACAAGTGGCCGGAGCTCGCAGTCTCGAGCTCCGAATAGCTCGTCGCAGGCGCGCCGTAGACGCCGTCGATCTCACCGGACAGGAGGCCACTCGTGAGCGTCGAGGTGTTGGTGATGAATTTGATGGTGATCGTCTTGATCTTCGGCCGGTAGCTCGGTGTCCAGTAGTGCGGGTTCGCCTTTAGAACGATGTCGTTGCCCGATGTCCACTTTGCAAGCTCGTACGGACCCGTGCACATCACGCCGCCGGTGGCCGTCCCGTATGTCTTGCCTTCCTTCTCGATGTACGACTTCTCTGCTATTGCGCCAACGATGGTCGCCATCATCTTTACGAAGAGCTCGTCGCGGCTCTTGAACTTGACCGTAACCTGGTACGGCCCCGTAGCCGTGATGCTCGAGACGTTTGTGTAGTAAATGCCATCGACCGGGGCGAGTGTCTTGTCCTCGTTCCGCAGGAGGCTGTACGCGACGTCCGAGGCGGTCAACTCCTGCCCGTTCCAGAAGTAGACCCCCTTTCGTATCTGGAACACCACCGTGGTGGGGCTGGTGTAGTGCCACGACTTCGCGAGCCCCGGTTCTATCCCGAACGAGGGCGTGAGGCGCAGCAGGTCGTCGCACATGTTCTCGACGACGAGGTTGGGGGAGTACTCGCCTGACTTCACGTAGTCGAGCGTCGTCGGCTCGCCGCCGGGAAGGTCCCAGGTGATGGCTGCCAGATCCCCCTTCGGCTTCGGCGTTGTCGTAACGAGATGGATCGGGGACGCCGCCGATGCCGCCTGCCCGGCGGATGCGAGGACCGTCGAGCAGGCGACCGCAAGCATTGCGCCCACCGAGACCGTTCGGCGGAAACCAGGGCGGAGCTTCATCGTGGACGACCTCCTGACGCGATCACGTGGAGGGCGGGTGAGAGGCCGGTGTTGCAGCCGTTTCGCCGTCGCCCGACGCGGCTCTCGCACCGACGACTTCGCGTTGCACCCGTGCCGCCCCGGGTATTCGACACCTGGCTCCCCGTTCGCCCGTCCGACTATTCGATCGAATGCCGCGGACCGCAGTGTACCGGCTCAGAGCCGGCCCCCCTCCGTCTGGCAAGCTGATCTCCGTGGCAGCGACCGGAAGTGCCGCCATCCCGGCCGTCTCTCTCTCCGCGGTGTCCGTCGTGCGCGACGGACGCACGATCCTCGATTCGATCGACTGGGAGGTAGGGCCCAAGGACCGCTGGGTCGTGCTCGGCCCCAACGGCGCAGGGAAGACGACCTTGCTCCAGGTCGCCGGCGCCCGGCTCATGCCGAGTCGAGGAACGGTGTCGGTCGTCGGGGAGCGCTTCGGGCGCAGCGATCTGCGAACAGTCCGCGCGAAGGTGTCGTTGGTGAGCGGCGCGACATTGCGGGCACTGTCTCCGACGCTCACCTGCCGGGAGGTGGTCGTCACGGGACGCGACGGGTCCCTGTACCCGTTCTGGCGCCGGTACACCGATGAGGATTGGGTCGCGGCCGATCGCATGCTGCAGCGCGTCATGAACGGGGCATCGGTTCCTCCGCGAGGTGCGCCGCTGGGCGTCCTGTCGGAAGGCGAACGGCAACAGGTGCTCATCGCCCGCGCGCTCATGGGCCGCGCCGAGTTGCTCCTTCTCGACGAACCGGCGGCCGGCCTAGACCTCGGAGCCCGGGAACGGCTCGTCACGCAAATGGGCTCGTTGGCCGCCGACCCGTACGTGCCTGCGGTGGTACTCGTGACGCATCACCTGGAGGAGGTGCCCCCCGGGTTCACCCACGCGGCCCTTCTGGCGGGGGGCCGCCTGCTCGTGGCAGGCGCCCTGGACGAGGTGCTCACGGACGCGACGGTCTCGAAGTGCTACGGCGTCCGTGTCACGGTGGAACGGAACGGCGATCGCTGGTGGGCGCACGCTGACGCATGACCGTGCGCGGGGATAACCCGACTGCCGGAGGTGTGGGGTGCAAAGATTCGGTACATGACTCAGATCTTTGACTACGTCCCGCATCCCCACATCGAATTCCGCAGGGCACAGGGGCCTCCAACGGTGCACGAAGCTGCCGCCAAGGTGCACGGGAACTCCGCGCTCGGACGGGTGAACGCCAAGGTCGGGCTCAGGATCACGCTCATCGTCGGCACGATGTGGGCGGGATACGTCTTCGCGGCGATCGCGCTCATCAGCTTGCCGGACAACATCCACTCCACTCAGCTACTGATCCTGTGGATCTCGTCCAGCTTCCTTCAGTTGGTGCTCCTTCCCGTCATCATCGTCGGGCAGAACATTCAGGCGAAGGCCGCGGACTCGAGAGCCGAAGCCACGTACAACGACGCTTCGGCTGTCCTCGAGGAGGCGAAGCAGATCCAGTCGCATCTGATGGCCCAGGACGAGGTCATCCAACGCATCGTGGCGAGCGTCTGCCAACCTCTTTCGGGAGCCTCCGCGAGCGAGTAGTGCGTAGCGCGCGCGCAGGCGGAGCCGGTGATTGCCGTGGACGCGGCAGGTGCGGTACCGGTAGGCCCCCTTCGAGGTCAGCTCGCCAGGCGCCCCGATGTCGCCAGCTCGAGCCACTCGAGGGCGAGCGCCGTGCACCCCGGGCATGGCTTCCGCCCCGGAACAGGCAGCTCCGACGTCGAGCGGTGTTTTCCGTTGATCCGACCCCCGGTAGGGCAGTCGCGCATCACGTGGTAGACGAAGCGTTCCCCGCGGTAGCGGCGCTTCGCCCACAGGTCGGTGAAGTACACCTTCACGCTCACAGGCTACGCAGTCGTGTGGGGAGGCGGACGGATCCACGATGGATCCACGACGGACCGGACGGACGGGCCTCGACGGACCGCAATCAGCTGGTGGCGATGCCCTCGCCGCCGATCGCTCCTGTGACCGTCACCGATCCGATCTCGGTCAAGGCGCCGCTCGGGCCGACCCTGAACTCGTCGACGATCCCAGCCGCCCCCGTCTGGACGTAGAGGAACTGTCCGCCGGCGGAGGCCGCAGCGTCGACGGTCCCGCCGTCGGTCGTGGTCCTTGCGGTCACGGTCAGCTGGCCCCGCGGCCCTTCCGTCACCGTGCTCAACGACCCGCTGCCGGCGTTTGAGGCGTAGAAGGAACCTTGAGCCTGGGTGATCCAGCACGTGGCGGATTGTGTCGTCGCGGCCGTCGAGATCAGCGCGAGTGTCCCGTCGCGCCCGAGCACGAACGACGACACCGAGTTGGGCCCGGCGTTGGTCACGAGGAGCGAGTTGCCCGCACCGAACGTGACCGCGAACGGAACCTGCCCGCTCAATGTGTCCACCCTCGGCGTGGCCGAGATCTCCCCTCCGGGGGTCACCGGGAAGACGTCGATCGACTGCCCCCCTGCCTTGGTGGTCACGATCAGCTGCGACCCGTCCGGAGAGAACACGATCTGTCCGGGCGTGTGCGTGAACTGTGTTGTCGTTCCTGTCTTCGTCGTGAGCCCGAGCTCCCGGGTCGACCCCGGGATCGCCTGGAGGCCCTTCGGTCCCCATCTGAACCCCGACACGCTTCCTCCGTCCTCGGCGTTCAACACGTAGACGAGGCCGGCGTCGAGCGCGATGCTCACCGGGAACGCCCCTCCCGATGGGACGACCTGAAGCAAGGTGAGCTGGTCGCCGTTCACCGAGAAGACGTAGATGCTGTCGCTTCCCGCGTTCACCCCGTACAGGAGTCGCTGGACCGGGTCGTAGACGAGGGAACCTTGCGAGGCGAGATGGTCGACCTGGGAACCTTGGAGCGTGCCGCCGAGCCCGTCCGTCGAGTTGGCGCTGACGAAGGTGAGGGCACCGTTCGACGACTGGTCGTAGACGAGAACGTGGTTCCCAGCCGTGTTGTCGGTCTGGACGAAGACGAGGTGAGGACCGGGACCCGCCGGTCCGCCGTATCCCGGCTGGCCGGGGGGGCTCCCAGGACCGTTGGCGCCGGCGATCGAAGGTATGGCGAAAGCAATTGCAGCGGCGAGGGACGCACCGGCCGCCGCCTTGAGGATCCTTCTCATGTCACGCTCCTCGCAGTTCGATGGACTGGGTGATCTCGATGGGACCGAGTGATGTGGTGCACCTACTCAGTCCGCGCCCGGGGCCCGTTCGTTACGCGACGCCCCGAGGCAGCCCGCGGAGCCGTAGCCTGCGAGGCGGTGGAAGCGGACGTGGACCTGCTCTCCCGCTTGCGCGACGGCGACGAAGCGGCGTTCGTCCAATTGGTCGAGCGCTACCAGAGCCGGTTGCTCCGACTCGCTCGCTCGATGGTGTCCACGCCGGCAGTGGCGGAAGAGGTCGTGCAGGACACCTGGATGGCCGTCGTCAAGGGCATCGAGCGCTTCGAGGGCCGATCGTCCCTCAGGACCTGGCTCTTCCGGATCTTGGCGAACCGGGCGCGTTCGACGGGGATTCGAGAGCAGCGCCACGTGGCCTCCGGGCCGGCGGTCGACGCGAGCTGCTTCGACGCGGCGGGAGCTTGGGCACAGCCGGTGGCACCGTGGGCGGAGCGGAGCGACGAGCGCCTGGACGCTGCCCGGTGGGCTCCGGTGATGCGGGAAGCTCTGTCGGACCTCCCGCCGCGCCAGCGAGAGGTCGTGCTGCTCCGTGACGTCGAGGGGCTCACCAGCGACGAGGTGTGCGCCGTGCTCGACTTGAGCCGTGGGAACGAACGGATCCTCCTCCACCGCGGGCGGAGCAGGCTCCGCGCGTTCTTGGGGCCGCACATGGAGGCGGTGAGATGATGCAACTCGTTCGTCGCCGCGACTTGGTCTGCCAGGAGGCGGTCGAGCTGGCGACGCTCTACCTCGAAGGGGCGATGTCCCGCCGGGAGCGCCGGCGGTTCGAGACGCACCTGCGGAAGTGCCCGAACTGCGCCGCGTACCTCGAGCAGATCCGAGCCACCATCCAGCTGGCCGGTGCCGTGGATCCTGAGGACTTGAGCCCCGAGGCGCGGGCCGACCTGACCGAGCTCTACCGCCGCTGGCGCTCGGAGTGAGCCCCCGCGTGGGAGAGACATGTGTCCATCGACATGGCCGCGCGGCTCAACCAACCGTCCCTTCCGCCTGCAGCTTCGTCCCGTCTCCGGCGACCCCCAGCTTCCGCACCACCGGAGCGGCATCGAGGTCCGGCACCCGTGAAGAGAGCGCCGCGCCCAGGATCGCGACGGCGACGTTCGCGGCGAAGACCCAGTGGAAGGCGCTCACCGGCGGCCGGGTGTGCACCACGTCGCCGCCGGCCAGCGCCAGAACGGCGGTGAGGATCGCCACTCCCATCGACATCGAGACGCGCTGGAAGGTGTTGAAGATCGCCGAGGCGTGGCCGGTGGCCGACGAGGAGATCTGGCTGAATGCCGCCGTCTGGCTGGAGAGCATGATGAACGACACGGAGAATCCGAGCAGCAGACAGAACCCCCGCACCACCCAGAGGCTCGTCGTGGTCCCCGCCATCGCGAGGAGGCCGTTGGACACCGCCAGGCCGATGAAGCCGATGAAGAGCAGCCGGCGGGGGCCGACGCGGGGGAAGAGATGCGCGACGACTCCCGTCATGAGGCCGATGCCGACCGCCTCCGGGAAAGTGGTGAGACCCGAGTCCATCGCCGAGAAACCGCGTGCCTCCTGGACGTAGAAGGCGGTGAAGACGAGCGAACCGAAGAAGGCCCACATGGCGAGCATGTTGGCGACGCTGCACCATCGAAAGAGCCTGTTCGCAAGGATGCGAAGGTCGAGCAGCGCGTGGGGTCGCCCGAGCTCGACACGCACGAAGAGCCCGAGGGCGGCGATCGCGGCCAGCCCCGTGGAGAGGACCACGGCCGAGGTCCATCCCGCGGTCGGCCCCGAGCCCACCGCGTAGAGGAGGAGGCCGAGGCCCAACACGCCCGACACGGTGCCGAGGAGGTCGAAGCTCCCGCCGGGCGGCTCGCGGTGCTCGGAGAGCAGGAGCACGCCGCCGGCGATGACGGCGACGCCGACCGGGAGGTTGATCGTGAAGATCCAGCGCCAGGACGCCCAGGTCACGAGCGCCCCGCCGATCAGCGGGGCGGTCGCCGGCGCGAGGACCATCACCCGGGTGATGAGCCTCGTCGCGTTGACGCGACGCTCGTGCGGGTAGGCGCGGTAGACGATCGCCATCCCTACGGGCACCATCATCCCGGCGCCGGCGCCCTGGAGGACCCGCATGAGGATGAGCTCGGGAAGGTCGACCGAGGCGGCGCAGAGTCCGGAGGCGAGGGTGAACACCGCGACCGCCGCGAGGAAGACCCGTTTCGTCCCCAGCCGGTCGCCGAGCCAGCCCGATGCCGGGACACACACCGCGAGGCTCATCATGTAGGCGGTGACCACCCACTGTACGCTCGAGTCAGTGACATGGAAGTCCCGCGAGAGTGAGGTAAGAGCCACGTTGACGATCTGGGTGTCCATCACGCTGGCGAACATCGCCACGGCGTAGACGACAGCGACGACGTGGGTGTGCGCTCTCAGGCGCGCGAGGAGCCTTGCCACGGGTACTCATTCTCGCGTGCGCCGCGACCACGTCCGCCGGTAGCCGGGACCTCGGCGAGGTCCCGGGGAAAGGGCACGGCGCGACCGTGAGCGGACGCCTCCCGGGTCTGCGCTGCCGGATCGACCACACCGCCGGCGGTGAGGCAGGAGGACTGGAGCTCCGCCGGCCGGTCGCGCAACTCGAAGCTCGGCGGACCTCCGAGGTGAGGGCGGTGCTCGTGGAAGCCGAGGCGGCGGCGCGTCTGGGGAACTACGTCGCCGGCTACGTGTCGTACGACGCCGCGCCGACGTTCGACACCGCGTTCCGCCTTCCGGCGACGAGCCGTCCAGCCTCGACGCTCCCGCTCGCCTGGTTCGGCGTGTTCGCGCGGGCCGTACCTGTTCCGGCGCTGCCCACCGCGGGCGCGGCGGCACCGGACGACGCAACGCGCCAATGGCGCTGTGAGATCGACGCCGGGACGCATTCCTCGGCGATCGCCGCGATCCGATCGGCCATCGCCGAGGGGGACGTCTATCTGGTGAACTACACCACCAGGCTTCATCGACCTTGGGGCGCGCAGGACGATCCCTTCGAGCTCTACCGCCGTCTGGTGGCGAGTCACGGACCCGGCTACCACGCCTTCATCGAGACCGACGGGTGGGCGGTCGCCTGCGGATCGCCGGAGCTGTTCTTCGAGCGTGTGGGTGACACCTTGGTCACCCGTCCGATGAAGGGGACCGCACCCAGGGGCCGGTGGGCCGAGGAGGACGCCACCCGAGCAGAGGAGCTGGGGGACTCCCCCAAAGAGCGGGCCGAGAACGTGATGGTGGTCGACCTGCTCCGCAACGACCTCGGCCGGATCGCCGTACCGGGCAGTGTGGCGGTCCCCTCCCTCTGGCAGGTCCAACGACACCCGGCCCTCTGGCAGCTCACCTCGACGGTGACGGCGCGGACGGAGGGCAAGGTCGCCCTGGCGGACATCTTCGGGGCGCTCTTCCCGAGTGCATCGGTGACGGGAGCCCCCAAGATCTCCGCGATGTCCGTCATCTCCAGGCTCGAGCGGTCGCCACGCGGCGTCTACTGCGGCGCGGTCGGCGTGCTCGAGCCCGCCGTGGCTGGGTCGTCGACGCTCCCGAGGGCCCGTTTCGCGGTGGCCATCCGCACGGCAGCGGTGGACAAGGTCCGGGGTGTCGCCTACTACGGCTCGGGCGGGGGGATCACCTGGGACTCGATGCCGGAGACCGAGTGGGAGGAGGTGCTCTTGAAGACCCGGACGCTGAACGGGTCGTCGGCGCCGTCGATCCCCCGAGGACACGGGCTGATCGAGACCATGGGGTTTTCACCCGACAGCAACGGCGGCGCGGTGCGGAACCTCGACGCCCACCTGGCGAGACTGACCGCGTCGGCCCGGTACTTCGGGCTTCCGGTCCCGACGGGTGTCGAGGACCTGGTCGCGCACGCGGTGCGCGGCTTGCATTCGCGAGCCCGTGTCCGAGTCGTGCTCCGGCCGGACGGCCCGGTTGCAGTCGAGACGGGAGCGTTCCCCGTGGTCCCAGGGTCCCCCCTGCGGCTCTGCGTGGACCTCGAACCGGTCTCGTCGAGGGACGTCGCGCTGTTCCACAAGACGACCGACCGCCGACGCTACGAGGAGCGGGCCCGCCGCCACGCCGGCGCCGACGACGTCGTCCTCGTGAACGAGCGGGGCGAGGTGACGGAGACGACCCGGGCGAGCTTGGCGGTGCGCCTGGAAGGGCGCTGGTGCACGCCACCTCTCGACTGCGGGCTGCTGCCGGGAGTCGAGCGGGCGCGTCACCTGGTCGAAGGACGGCTCGCGGAGCGTCGGATGACCGTGGGCGACCTCCGATGGGCAACCGGTTTCGCCACCCTCAGCTCGCTGCGAGGTTGGTTGGCCGCCAGCGTCGATCTCGACTGCCGGTGTTGCGGGGGTGGTCTGACTGAGCCGGACGGTGGAACCGGGTGCCGAATCGGTTTAGCGTAACGAGACAGGGCCTTGACGAAATGCGACAAAAGGGGGAATCCATGTCGAGAGATGCCACGAGAGGAAGCGTCCTCGCCTCGCGACGGCGGTTGTCGCGGAGAGCCCTCGCGCTGCCTCTGATCGCCGTGTTCGCGGTTGCGGCGGCAGTCACCTCGAGCTCCGTGGCGACCGGAGCGTCTCGAGGCGGCGGAGCACGCGCCGGGGGAACCGTCAACTTCGCGCTTCCGGCCGGCGACCAACCGGACATGATCCTTCCGTTCTTCTCGAGCGAGTACGTGGGTTACCAGGTGCAGGACTTCATGTACCTCATGTACCGGCCGCTCTACTACTTCTCCGGCAAGGCCTTCCAGCTCACAGAGACGAACTCGTTGGCGTACCCTCCCGACTACAACGCGACCGACACCGCCGTCACCATCAAGCTGAAGCCGTGGTACTGGTCCGACGGCGAGAAGCTCTCGCCCAACGACATCGCGTTCTTCATGGGCCTCGTGGAGACCGAAAAGGCGAACTGGTGGGCCTACATACCCGGGGACTTCCCCACAAATGTGTCCTCCACCACTTATGACGACGCGGCGGACACCTTCACGTTCCACCTGAAGAGCGCCGTGAACTCGACATGGTTCACCGACAACCAGCTCTCGGTCGTCCAACCCATGCCTTTGGCCTGGGACTTGAGCGGGACGGGCAAGAAGGCGGACTGCTCGGGCGAGGCGCCGAAGCAGGAGGCCACGGCGTGCGCCGCCGTCTACAAGTACCTGGAGCACGAGGCCTCGGACACCTCCACCTATGCGAGCAACCCGCTCTGGCAGGTCGTCGACGGCCCATTCCGGATCTCCTCGTACTCCGCCGGGGGGTCGACAGTCGCGCTCGTCCCCAACAAGAAGTACTCGGGGCCCGACAAGGCCAAGATCGGCACCTTCAGGTTGGAGACCTTCACCTCGGACGAGGCCGAATACGACGTGCTCAAGAGCGGGACCTCGATCACCGTCGGTTTCCTGCCGTACACAGACGCTCCGGCGAAGCCGAACAACGCGGTCGCCGGTGCGAACCCCGTGTCGGGCTACACGCTCGATCCATGGTTCGTGCTGGCGGACAACTACATCGACATCAACTACAACAACCCGACGATCGGACCGATCGAGCACCAGCTGTACTTCCGCCAGGCCGTGCAGTCTCTCGTCGACCAGCAGGCGTGGATCCGGGCCGCCTTCAAGGGGTACGCGTTCGCGGACTACGGACCCGTGCCGCCCGAACCGGCGACCAAGTACCTGACGCCCTACGCGGAGAGCAACCCGTACCCGTTCAGCGTCGACAAGGCACGGCACGACCTCACGAGCCACGGATGGACGATTCCGGCAACAGGCCCGGCGACCTGCACGAAGCCGGGCACTGCTTCGGACGACTGTGGCGCGGGCATTGCGAAGGGGCAGAAGCTCAGCATGGACCTGATCTACGCCTCGGGCGTGGGAGCGTTGACCGTGGAGATGGAGACATTCCAGTCCACCGCGCGCAAGGCCGGGCTGTACATCTCTGTCCGCGGCGAGCCCATCGACACGATCTTCTCGTCCGACGCACCGTGCACTCCGACTCAGAGCGGATGCAGCTGGCAGATGCTCTACTTCGGTGGTCCCGTGACCGAGGAGCCGTTCTGGTACCCCGACACAGGCCTGGGCTACGTCTGCCACGCAGACGGGAACACGGAGAACTACTGCAACTCGACCATCGACGCCGAGTACACGAAGTACTACTCGGAAAAGGGTGTGACCGTCCTGCACGAACTCGAGAACTACGAGGTGCAGCAGGCCATCGTCGTCGCAGTACCGGTGCAGGACGAGCAGCTGACCGAGGCGTCCGACAAGCTCGGGGGGTACACGCAGAGCGGCACCGGGGACATCACACCGCAGGACTGGTACTTCAAGTCATGAGGCACGCGCCGCAGTCGCAGCTCGGCGGGTAGACGGGGAGAGGGAAGAGGGAATGCCCGAGCTGCTCCCGATCGCACCGGTCCCGCCGATGCGGAGGGACATGGACATCCTCACCAATCGCCTCCCGTCGAGCCGCGCGCTCGCCGGGACGGACGTCACGTTGCAGCTCGACGAGGGCGGCGCGCTGTCGCTCTCCTTCTCGACCGGGCGCGTTCGATGGACGTTGGAGGAAGCCGACGGTACGAGCCGGTCCGGTGAAGCCGACTATGACGCGGTGCAGGTGCGGTCAGGCGTCTACTTCGTCGACTACACCGCCGCCGATCGCGCTGGCGCCTTTTCGGTCGTGATCGACCGCGAGCTGGGCCGGGCTCTGCTCGTTCGTGACCGCCTCGTCGAGAGCAACGGAAAGACCGGTCTACGGGTGTTCGCCCAGCCGGCACGGGTGGGCGGACACACCGGTGGGTACGAGCCCGTCACCGAAACCAGGGAATTGCTCGGCAAGCGTTTGTTCTGCGAGTACAGCGACGAGGCGGCGCTCGAGCACGTCTACCTCAACTCGGGCACCCTGGGCTGGCAGTGGGTTCTCGTCGGCGTGCCGGAGCTGAAGCGGGAGGTCGGCGTCGTCGCGGCCTCCTACTGGAAGATCCGCGACCGGCTGTACCTGCTCACGTCCTGCGGCGAGGCGCTGGAGCTCACGTTGTTGCTCGATCTCGAGCAGTGCCGGAACGTCGGCCGTACGTTCGGCATGAGCAGGACCGGGGATGTCTTGGACCAACGCTGCGGGGCGAAGATCGTCTTCCTCGGCGAGTGCTCCTACCCGGCGGACCGCGAGCCCGGATAGCGGACGAGGGGGACCCTGCGGCCGCGCCGACAGGTCCGAAGAAGACAGGAAGATCCGAAGGAAGAGAGGAGCGCATGCCCGAGTTGCTTCCCATCGAGCCGGTCCCGCCCATGCGGAGGGACATGGACATCCTGGCCAACCGCCTCCCGTCGACCCGCGACCTCGCCGGGACGGAGCTCACGCTGCAGCTTGACGAGGGTGGTGCACTGTCGCTCGCCTTCTCGGGCGTGGAGGTTCGATGGAAACTCGAAGAAGGTGACGGCACGAGCTGGTCGGGTGAGAACGGTTACGACGCGGTCGAGATGCGGCCAGGTCTCTTCTTCGTCTACTTCGTCGCCGCCGACGGCGCCGGCGCGCTCTCGATCGTGATCGACCGCGAGCTCGGTCGTGGTGTCGTGGTACAGGATCGCTTCGTCGAGAGCGGTGGCCCTACCGGACTACGGGTCCACGTCGACCCGGGAAGGGTCGAGGGACGTGCCGGTCCTTACGAGCCGATCGCCGAGACCAGGGAATTGCTCGGCAAGCGTTTGTTCTGCGAGTACAGCGACGAGGCGGCGCTCGAGCACATCTACCTGAATTCCGGCACGCTCGGCTGGCAGTGGGTCCTTGTCGACGTGCCCGTGCTCAAGCGGGAGGTGGGGATCGAAGCCGCGTCCTACTGGAAGGTTCGAGACCAGCTGTATCTCCTCGTTTCGCGCGGCGACGCGCCGATCGATCTGACGTTGCTGCTGGATCTCGAGCAGCGTCGCAACGTCGGCCGTCTCTTCGGGAAGACCGACCTCGGCCTCCTGGACCGGCTCTGTGGGGCGAAGATCGTCGTTCTCGGCGAGTTCAGGTACCCTGCCGATCGCCAGCCGGGATAGCCCATCGCTGCGCGAGCGGAGCTCGTCGAAGCGCGGAGCTCGTCGAGGCGGTTCGGCGA
>JASHUY010000088.1 GCA_030039755.1 Acidimicrobiales bacterium | reverse complement strand
AAAAAGTACGAAAGTACGTACAATAGAGGTGTGACGCCGCTCGACTTCGTGCTCACGCTCGCAGTCATCTCTGCGCTGGCCGGGGTGCTGGGGTCACTCGTCGGGCTGGGCGGAGGCGTCGTGGTCGTTCCCGTCCTGACCTTGCTGTACCACGTCGACATCCGCCTGGCGATCGGCGCGTCGATCGTGTCGGTGATCGCCACCTCCTCGGGCGCCGCGGCCGCCTACGTCCGCGACCGCATGACGAACCTGCGCACGGGGATGTTCCTCGAGATCGCCACGACGCTGGGCGCGATCTCGGGGGCGTTCCTCACCACGGTGCTCCCGGTGCGGGTGCTGTTCGTCGTCTTCGCGGCGGTGCTCGGGTACTCCGCGTTCGCCACGTTCCGCAAGCGGCGCGACGCCGAGCCGCTCACGAGCTCGGACGACCGGATCGCGAACGCCCTCCGCCTGCACGGCTCCTATTACGACCAGGTGGAGGGGCGGGAGATCTCCTACAAGGTGGTCGGCACGAAGCCCGGGCTCGCGGTGATGTACGTGGCGGGCGTCGTGTCTGCGCTGCTCGGGATCGGCTCGGGATCACTGAAAGTCCCCGCGATGGACCTCGCCATGCACCTGCCCATGAAGGTGTCGTCTGCGACCAGCAACTTCATGATCGGCGTCACCGCAGCCGCGAGCGCGGGCGTCTATTTCGCACGCGGTCAGATCGACCCGATCATCGCGGCCCCCGTGGCCATCGGCGTGCTCGCGGGGTCGCTCGTCGGGTCTCGGGCGCTCGGCCGGATGCAGAACGCCACGGTCAGGTGGCTCTTCGTCGTCGTGCTCGGCGTCATCTGCATCGAAATGATCCAGCGTGGGGTGACGGGATGACGACGCCGAGCGACCGGATGCCGACGAGGGGTGACCCGGTGACGACGTGGCGTGACCCGATGACGACGCCGAGCGACCGGATGCCGACCTTGCCGACCTGCCGGCAGGAGCGGACGGCCGACGGTCCGAGGGAGCGCCGGGTCGAGCTCACGATCAGCCTCGTGCTGCGCGTCGGGGTCACCCTGAGCGTCGCCGTCATCGCCGCGGGCCTCGCGCTCATGTTCGTGCACCATCCACAATACGGGCATCTGAGTGGCCCCTTCTCCTACCATCGCGTGACGTCCACGAGCACGAAGTTCCCGCACACGCTCCCTCAACTCGCCGCAGCGCTCGCCGCGGGGGAGGGCCGCGGGGTCGTCGTGGTGGGGATCCTCCTCCTCATCCTGACCCCGGTGCTCCGCGTGGCGGTGTCGGTGATCTCGTTCCTCTACGAGCGGGACCGGGCGATGACGCTCGTCACCCTCTTCGTCCTGGCCGCCCTCGTGGGCTCCTTCCTCCTCGGCGGGGTGCTCTCGTGACCCTGGTCGGCCAGGTCGACCGCTCGAACCCGCTCCCGCTGTGGGCGCAGGTCCTCTCGGACCTCCGGGCGAAGATGGCGGCGGGTGAGTTCCGTGACCGCTTCCCGACCGACGAGGAGGTCGCCACCGCGTACGGGGTCAGCCGCCAGACCGTGCGCGAGGCCGTGCGCAGGTTGCAGGGGGAGGGGCTCGTGGAACGCCGACGGGGCCGCGGGACGACGCTCGCCGAACCGGTCCTCGAGCAGCCGTTACGCGCCCTCTACAGCCTGGCGCGCACCGTGAGCCACCACGGTCTCGCCGAGCGCAACGAGATCCTGGCCGCGGGGCGCAGGACCCCTCCCGACGACGTCGCAGAAGCGCTCGAGCTTCGCCGCGGCGACGACGTCGTCTTCTTGGAGCGCCTGCGCTTCGCCGACGAGGAGCCGATCTCGCTCGAGCGGTCGTGGCTCCCGTGGTCGTCCGCGCGGGGGATACTCCGCGTGGACCTCGAGCACGGACCGCTCTACGACGCGCTGGCCGTCGCCTGCGGGCTGCGGGTCACCTCGGCCAGCGAGCGGATCTCACCGGTCGTGCCACCCGCCGCAGACCGCGCCCGGCTCCGTATGCCTGCGCGAACGGCCGCGTTCCTCGTCGAACGCAGAGCCTTCGCGGGCGACCGGCCGGTCGAGCTCCGGAGGGGGACGGTGCGCGGCGACCGGTACCGGTTCGTGGCGGAGTGGCCGTCGCCGCCCGGGCTCTCTTGAGCCGCTTCGTGACCGCGGGCGGCTGCCGCAGGCCGACCCGGCGGTCGTCGTCTCCCATGCCCTGCACCACCTCGGCGCTCGGTCCTCCGCCGACCCCACCGTCCTGAGGCGACCTGCCCTATCGTGACCGCGGCACGGCAGGTACCCTGAGGAGGCGAGGATGGACCGCAGCGTTCGCGGCATGCAACCCGAGGACATCGGCGTGTTGCGCCAGGTCGGAGACCCGAGGGTCTCGCCCGACGGTTCACAGGTCGCCTTCGTGGTCACCGCCGTGGACCTCGACGCCAACCGGTACCGGCGTCGCGTCCATCTCGCTTCCACCACCGCGGACGCGCCCGCCCGGCCGTTCACCTCGGGGCCTGGCGACGGTCTTCCGCGCTGGTCGCCGGACGGCGGCTATCTCGCCTTCGTGTCCAAGGACGAGGAGGGGCCGGCCGAGGTCTGCGTGCTTCCCGTCGGGCGCGGCGGCGAACGGGTGGTCGTCGCCACGCTCGCCGAAGTCCCCACCGAGCTCGAGTGGTCGCCCGACGGCGAGCGCCTCGCGTTCGTCGTGCGCGATCCCGACCCGACCCGTTACGGCGACGTCGGCGAGGAGCGCAAGCCGAAGGACATGCCGGCACGGACGATCACGAGGTTCTTCTCGCGACTCGACGCCGAGGGTTTCGTCGTCGACCGACCCGCCCGCGTCATGGTGGTCCCCGCCGACGGGTCGACCGCTCCCCTCCGGCTCACCGAGGGGACATTCCAGGCCAGCGGCGTCGCGTGGTCACCGGACGGCGCGACCGTCGCCTTCGCGTCGGGCCGTCACGAGCGTTGGGACCTCGACTACGCGGTGGACCTCTTCACGGTCGCGTCGGACGGATCGGGTGAGCCGGTCCGCCTCACGCCGACGGCTGCGGCGTACGCGGCACCCTCCTGGTCCCCCGACGGGGCCCGCCTCGCCTATCTCGTCGAGTCGACGCCTGCAGATGCGCCGCGGCATATGCGGCTCGGTGTGCTCACGATCGCGGACCGCTCGCTCCGCGACCTGTCGGGCGACCTCGATCGGAACTGCGCGCCGTACGGATCCTCGTCGGCTCCGGTCTGGTGGGGAGAGCAGGTGCTCTGCCCCGTCGAAGACGGCGGCAACGTCCACCTGTACGCCTTCTCTGCGGCCGGCGACGGAGCGCCCGCTCGGGTCGTCGGTGGCGACCGCTGGCTGGCCGGCTTCGACGCCGCTGCGGGGACGCTCGCCCTTGTGGTCAGCACGCCGACGATGCTGCCGGAGCTCCACGTGCGGCAGCTCACCACGCCCGCCACGGACGCCGAGGTCGCCGAACGCAGGATGACCGACGTCTCCGCCCCGGTGCGGGTCGCGGCGAGCCTCGTCGAACCGGTGCCGTTCGTCGCGCGCTCAGCCGACGGCACCGAGGTGCCGTGCTGGGCCATGCCACCGGTCGGCGCAGAACCGGGACAGCGGTACCCGACGCTCGTCAACATCCACGGTGGTCCCTTCACCTCGTATGGCAACCGCTTCTTCGACGAGTTCCAGCTGCAGGTGGGCGGGGGCTTCGGAGTCCTCTACTGCAACCCGCGCGGGAGCTCGGGTTACTCGGAGGCGTGGGGCCGGGCGATACGGTGGCCGGGCTGGGACCACGACGCGGGGTCGGGATGGGGAGGCGTCGACTACGACGACGTGATGGCCTGCTCCGAGGAGGGCGCTGCACGCTTCGACTGGGTCGATCCCGAGCGGCTCGGGGTCCTCGGTGGCTCCTACGGCGGCTACATGACCTCGTGGATCATCGGGCACACGGACCGGTTCACGGCCGCGTGCTCGGAGCGGGCGGTGAACAACCTGCTCACCCTCGAGGTGAGCTCGGACTTCGCAACCGCCTTCCGCTCGTACATCGGCAAGTCCCACCTGGAGGACCCGGAGGCGTACCTCTCTCGCTCGCCGGTCCGCTTCGTCGAGAGGATGAGCACGCCGGTGCTCATCCTCCACTCCGAAGAGGATCTCCGCTGCCCGATCAACCAGGCAGAGGAGTTGTTCGTGGCCCTGCGGCTGCTCGGTCGGGAGCCGGTGCTCGTGCGTTTCCCCGCCGAGAGCCATGAGCTCTCGCGCACCGGATCGCCCCGGCACCGGGTCGAGCGCGCAGAGCTCGTCCTCGACTGGTTCCGCGGTCACCTCGCAAAGGCCTGACCAGCCCGTACCTGGGGGAGGTCGGGCCGCCGGAAGCCCTTTTCCGGGAGCGCTACACTCGGTGCAAGGGTTGGAGGGGGTGACGCCGATGAAGCGGCGCACACGCAGGCTGGCATCGCTCGCGTCGGGGTTGGTCGCAGTCGGGCTCGCTGGGAGCTTCGCGGCGGTCGTGTGGGCGTCGGGCTCCAGCCCGAGCTTGTTCCGGCAACCCGCGTGTCGAACACTCGGGATCTCGTGCGCTCCGGTGCGTACCGTCCCCGCCGTCGCTTCGGTGACACCCGCCGCGAGCACGAAGCCGGCTCCGAGCGTGCGGCCGGTGATCGTGGTCGTGCCACGAGCTCCCGGGGTGCGCCCGAAAAGGACGGTCACCCCGTCGGTCTCCCGTCCAGCGACGACTCCCGAAAGCGTCTCCGTGACCGACCAGCACAAGCCTCTCCCCGGTTCTCGCGCTGTCACCCCCCACGTGTCCACTCCGAGGCCGGCACATTCGGACCAGGTTCCCCGGGCACATTCCGACCAGGCTCCCGGGGCACATTCGGACCAGGCTCCCGCGGCACGGTCATCGGTTCCCGCAGCACGGTCATCGGTTCCCGCGGCACGGTCCGCGCACCCAGGTTCGGCGCACCACGTTCCGCCCGCACCCGACGTCACGCCCACCCCGTCGCAACCGGCGCCACGAGTCGTCGTGGCCGTTGCCCCGTTGCCGCAAAGACACGTCGCGACACCGGACACGCCGACCCCCCCGTCGTCGCCCTATGTGAAACAGGCGCCGCGCCCGTCGTCCCAAGCGGTGACACGAGCGACGTCGCATCCGTCAACGGACGACGTGACGCTCTCCATGTCGCGGCGGTCATCGGACAAGGGGACTCCGTCCACGTGGCCTCGTTCGCCGTGGCACGACGCGACAGCGGGCAACACGCCTCGCTCGCCATTGCACAACGGGACGCAGGGCGACACCACGCCTCACCCCTCGTTCCACGACGGGACGCAGGGCGACACCACGCCTCAGCCCTCCTTCCACGACGGGACGCAGGGCGACGCGCCGCACCCCACGATGCACAACGCGACACAGGGCGACACCACGGTGCAGCCCTCGCGGCACGACGGGACACGGGGCAGCGCGCCGCAGCCCTCGTTGCACAACGGGACCCAGGGGGACTCCACGCCGCAGTCGTCGTGGCACGACACGACACGGGGCGACTCCACGCCGCAGCCGTCGTGGCACGACGGGACACGGGGCAGTGCGTCGGTGGACGGTCCAGCATCGTGGAGCGGGACGTCGCAGACCTCGTAGCGCAATCGATCCGACGTCTCGTAGCCGTCCGGCGCTGAGGCGCTGAAGCGTGCGGCGCGCGCCTACCCGGCTGTTGTCGCACCGAAGCGTCGCCGAATGGCATCGACACTCGTGCCTGCCGCATCGGCGATCGTCTGCCAGTCAGCTCCTCGCTCTCTCAGACTGCTGACCGAGGCGGTCAACTCGTTCTCGATCCGTTGGGCGCTGAGGATCAAGGCCGGAAGCATCGAGAGGATGGCTTCGCTCGGGGGATTTCGGTGTTCGGCTCGACGCCGGAAGGACTCCTCCGGGCCTGCCCTGGAGGCATCCTCGACGACCCAGGTGGCCAGGTCGACGCACTCGTTGCAGATGTACACGCCGGGACCGGCGACGAGCCTCTCGACGCTGGTGCTCGGCTTGCCGCAGAACGAGCAAGCCGCGATGGGATCCCCGATGGCAACGGTGTCACGCATGTGACTCTCCTGTAGGTGGCGAACACTCCGGAGAGCGGTCGCGTAGGGCTCACCGGTCTGCGCAGCACGCGTTCTGACCCGGCGCTTGAGGTGCTTCCTGGTCGTCATCCGGTTTCACGCACTCCGGTCGGCGCCCAGCTGCACCCTCGGAATGTGCGACGGACCGACGAACCGAGGACACGAATCCCCTTTACCTCGACACCAGCTTGCTGGGACAGCTGGGAGAGGGTGGCGCGGAGCTCGCCGGCGCCATCGTGGCTGATCCGGTCCACTGCGTCAAGCATCGAGCTTGCTCAGCTCTTGACCCCGGAGCCGCGAAACGTCAGCCAAGACGGGTGCCTGAGGCGCATGGCGCCGCCGAGCGTCCCCCAGAAGCGGGGTGAACGCGCAATCCAACGAGGTGGCACGAGGCCGTCGACGACCTGGCACCCGGTCGCGTCGAGCGTCACCACGCGAAAGCGGTGCTGCGCGCGTGAGAACTGGAGGCGGTAGTCGATCCCGAGGTCCATGGGGCAGCTCATTACCTGTTTCGGCATCGCCGGCAGAGCGCAAAGCGCGCGGGCCACGTCGCGCACGGATGCGACATCGCTCACCGCCACCGAAGATGGGAAGGAGAAGTGGAGCTCGTCTTGCGCAAGGGCGTCGGTGCGACGAACGACGAGGTGAGTGACGTTCCCAGAGGATGCGCACAGCGATGTCTGTCCGGTCGCCCGACGCCCTGATTGAGACGCGCCAGCCGTAGGGGTCGAAGCCGACACCGCGCCCGAAGAAGCGAGACCGATGGCGAAGGCGCACGCGACCGCGGTGCACGAGGTCCATCGCCTCAGCCGAGACTCCCCAACGTCGCTCATTTCGGCCCGAGCTTCGCCGACGCGTGCGTTGGACGGGTTCGTCGGGTTCCGCCGGCGCCCGAGCGCCGGCGGGTCGGGACGGTGGCGGGCCTCCCGTCGCATCCTTGCAACACATGAAGCGGGCCCACTTGCTCCGTCCTCTTTCCCTCGTCTGCTCCCTCCTACGACGCTC
>JASHUY010000087.1 GCA_030039755.1 Acidimicrobiales bacterium | reverse complement strand
CAGTGCCGGCGGTCCGGACCGGACCTGCCCCACGAGAAACGTCCAGGAACGGTCGCGCAGCTGGCGCTGCACCCGGTCGGTGTACCCGTGCAGCGGGCGGATGACGATGCCCGGCGCCGCGTCGAGCCGGCGCTCCCGCAGCACGAGGTGGGCCGCCAGGTCGCGCACGTCCCACCCTTCGCAGAGGGTCGGCGCGTCCGGGCCGACGTCGAGCATGAGGTCGCTGAGCCCCCGCCGCTCCGATTGGGCGTAGGCGGTCACGGCAGCCCTCAGCGGTAGCGGGTCGCCATGACGAAGCCGAAGAAGATGACGACGAGTCCCGCCACGAGGTACCACGCCGAGACCGAGCCCGGGAGCACCGTCAGGTAGTTCAGGAGGATCAGCAGGACACCGAGGATGAGCGCGCCGAGCACGGCTACGCCGAACCAGCGCGGGCTCCTGCGGACGTCCTTGGGGATCGGAGGCGTGTACTTCCCGCTCGATTCCGGCGCCGTGTAACGGCCGATACGCGACTTCGTCGAGACCGTGGTCCGTCCCCCCGCCGACGCGCCCTTCCGCTGGGCCCGCCCCGGTCCGCTCCGCTCTTTCGGTGCCACCGGGCACGAGGCTAGACCGTCGGGGGACGTCGGAGGAAAGCGATCTACGATGGGGGGATGCCCGCACGGCTCCTCGTCGTCGACAACTACGACTCCTTCGTCTACAACCTGGTCCAGGAGCTGGGGGAGCTGGGTGCCGAGATCGTCGTCTACCGCAACGACGCGGTGGACGTGCCGTCGATCCGGGCGCTCGCGCCCGACGCCGTCGTCCTCTCGCCGGGGCCCGGCAGGCCCGAGGACGCCGGAGTGAGCCTCGAGGTGGTGCACCAGCTCGCCGGCGAGGTCCCGGTCTTCGGTGTCTGCCTCGGCCACCAGGCGATCGGGCAGGCGTTCGGCGCCGAGGTGGTGCACGCTCCCGCGCTGATGCACGGTAAGACGTCGGAGATCCACCACTGCGGCAGCGGCATCTTCGAGGGTCTCCCGAACCCGTTCGTCGCGACGCGCTACCACTCGCTGGTCCTCACACCCGCGAGCATCCCGGCCTCGCTCGAGGTCACCGCGACGACGGCCGACGGCGTCGTGATGGGGGTGCGGCACCGCACACTGCCGGTCGAAGGTGTCCAGTTCCACCCCGAGTCGATCCTCACGGAGTCAGGCCCTGCGATGCTTGCGAACCTTCTCCGGCAGGTCGCGGGCGCGGGAGCTCGCGCGTAGACGAGAGGGGACACGCGCGGCTGCGTTCCGAGCAGGCAGCCGCGCCGGCCTCACAACCCGGGCGGTCCCGTTGTGCGGCCCGGTGTACGCGTCGTTGTGTGCCCCGGTGTCGTCGTCGTGGTGGTGGTCGTCGGTGTCGTGGTCGTCGTCGGTGTCGTCGTGGTGGTCGTGGTTGTCGTCGTCGGTGTCGTGGTCGTGGTCGGTGTCGTCGAGTGCCCCGGTGTCGTCGTCGGTGTCGTGGTCGTCGTCGGTGTCGTGGTGGTCGTCGGTGTGGTTGTGAGGGTGGTCGGAGCTTTGCAGACGCTGATGGCGACTGTCGTGCCGGCCGGCACTGTCGTCCCGCCCGCCGGTGTCTGGGCGATGACCTTGTCATCTGTCGTCGGGGAGCATGTGAAGGATGTGGCGGGGGCGGCCTTCAGGCCCTTGCCCGCCAGCGCGGGGACGGCCTGTGTCTCTGTGTCGCCGACGACGTCCGGGACCACCACCTTGCAGGGGCCCGTCGAGACCTGGAGGTTGACCCTGGCATCGGGTGCGACGCGAGTGCCGGCCTTCGGTGTCTCGGCCATGACGATGCCTGTGCGGTACTGGCTCGAGCACCCGGAGGAGACGGAGCCCGCGGTGAGCCCTGTCGTGCCGAGGGTGGTGCCCGCGGCCGCGCTCGTCTCGCCGACCACGTTCGGCACGATCACCGCGTTGCGTGTGGAGACCATGAGCGCGACGCCCGAGCCCTTCTTCACGTACTGCCCCGCGGGAGGTGTCTGGCTGAGCACGGTCCCCGTCGGCTTTGTGCTCGCACGTATGCGTTCCGTCGGCACGAGGCCGCGGTGCGAGAGCTCTGTGTAGGCGTGCGAGTACTGCTCGCCCGCCACTGTCGGGATCTGCACCTTCTGCACCCCGCCCTTGCTCACGAGGAGCGCCACGCTCTCGCCCTTGCGAGCCCTCGCCCCGGCCTTCGGCTCCGTCGAGATGACGTGGTCATCGGGGACCGTTGTCGAGATGCGACGGGTGACGGAGGAGACCACCAGCCCCTCTGACTCCAGGGCGCTCGACGCCGAGGTGACCGTCTGGCCGTGCACTGTCGGCACCTTGAACTTCGCTGTCCCGAAGTAGCCCACGCTCCGCAGAGCGAAATAGGCCACCAGGCCGAGCACGACCACCGACACGAACAGGAGCAGGCCCCATCGCCACCTGCCGGACTTGGGCTCAGGTGCCCGCGCGTGCGGTCCGTCGCGAGCTGGGACCGCCTGGGTCGGGGGGACGGTCGCGAGCGTGCGGGTCTTCGCCGTGTCCCGGGCGCCCCCCGTCGTGGCGGCGAGCATCGCCGTGGTCGTGGGGTCGGTGGCCGAGACGGGGTGGCCTTCGGCGAAGCGCTGCAGGTCCGTGCGGAGCTCTGCCGCCGACTGGTAGCGGAGATCCGGGGATTTCGCCATCGCCTTGGCGATGACCGCCTCGAGCGCGGGGGGGACCGCGGGACTGAGGTCCCGCAACGGGGGCGGCTGCTCACGCACGTGCTTGGAGGCCACCGCCACCGGCGAATCGCCGAGGAACGGCGGGCGCCCCGCGACCATCTCGTACAGGACGACCCCGAGGGAGTAGATGTCGCTCCGTGCGTCGACGCCGACGCCTTCGGCCTGCTCGGGCGAGAAGTACGTGGCCGTGCCCATGACCGCACCGGTCTGCGTGAGGCTCTCCTCGGTGTTGACGGCGCGGGCGATGCCGAAGTCCGTCACCTTCACCTGCTCGTCGTTGGTGAGGAGCACGTTCCCAGGCTTCACGTCACGGTGCACGACGCCGTGGCGGTGCGCGTAGGCGAGCGCGTCGGCAACCCGCGCGCCGATCAGCGCCACCCGGGCCGGGGGCATCGGTCCTCCGGCCTTGAGCGCCTGGGACAGCGGCTGCCCGTCGACGTACTCCATCACGATGTAGTAGGTGCCGCCGTCCTCCCCCCAGTCGAAGACCGGGACGATGTTCGGGTGGGACAGGTTGGCGGCAGCTTGCGCTTCCCTGCGGAACCGTTCCACGAAGGCACGGTCGACCGAGAGCTCGGGAAAGAGCACCTTCAGGGCGACCGGCCGGTCGAGCAGCCTGTCACGCGCCCGGTACACCTGCGCCATGCCTCCTCGGGCGACGAGGTGCGTGAGCTGGTAGCGCCCGGAAAAGACGCGCGGTGTCGTCACCGGCTGCATGCGGCACCGAGCCTAGGTCCGGTCGATCTGCACTCCTGCCCATCCGCGCGCGGCCACGCACGCCGGAGCGCGGGCGGGGACCTCCCGGCGTGCAGGACCGCCTGCCTCGACGCGCCTGCGGTGGTCGCCGGGGAAGTCAGAGCGGGAACGGGCTCCGTCGCCGGG
>JASHUY010000086.1 GCA_030039755.1 Acidimicrobiales bacterium | reverse complement strand
GGCCAGGGGCGTCCCCTCGTACGTGGGGAACGTGGCCGTCGGATCCGCCGTGTCGGGTGGCGAGCCCGGCAGGACGGCGGTCCCCGCCTCGAGCAGCGCGCGCGCGCCCGAGCGGAGCTCGTCGTCGAACGGCTCGACCAACGGGTTCACGACGGCGATCCCCCGGATCTCGGGGTGGCGCTCTGCGAGCCAGCAGGCGAGCGTCCCGCCCATCGAGTGCCCGACCACCGCCACCCGTTCGCAGCGGGCCCGGAGGCTGTCGTAGGCCTCTTCGGCGGCGGACGACCAGTCCGCCCAGCCGAGAGGCACGAGGTCCTCGACGGCCGTTCCGTGGCCAGGAAGGAGCGGCGCCTCCACCGTGAGACCTTTCGCCGCCAGCCTCGTCGCCGTGGGCCGCATGCCGAACGGGCTCCCGCCGAACCCGTGGAGGAGGAGCGCCCCCCTGGGACCGCCGGCGGCGGAGAAGGGCTCTGCACCGGGCATGATGGGGGCTGGCACCCCTCGGACTCTACCGAGGGCGCCGCGCCCCCATCCGCAGAGGCTGTCTAACCTCGTGCCACACGTGACGGCACCCGAAGGAGCGGCTCCATGCCCTACCCATTCCTGAGCGACGAGTGGATCGAGGAGGCACACGCGATCCGGGCGGAGCTCCGGGACGTCTCTTCTCCGATCGACAACCCGGTCCGGATGAACCTCGTGGTCACCGAGATCCCCTTCGGCGACGAGGACCTCGAGGCGCACGTGGACACGACCGCCGGCGAGCTCGAGGTCGACAAAGGACACGTCGAGGACGCGGACCTGAAGATCACCCTCGACTACTTCACCGCGAAGGCGATCCTGGTCGACCGCAACCCGCAGGCCGGGATGCAGGCGTTCATGGCCGGAAAGATCCGGATCGAGGGGGACATGTCGAAGCTGATGTCACTCCAAGCGGCTCCGTCCCACGAGCACGCAGAGGAGGTGGCGGAGCGGCTCCGTGCGATCACGGAGTGACGGCGGCCTGTGACCCGGCGAGCTTGAGCATCTCGGACTTCAGCTCCTCGACGCTCCAGCGCGACTGGCGGTCGATCGACTCGGTCATGGTCCAGTTCTGGAAGTTGCGCACCGTCCCGCCCTGCACGAAGAAGACGCGGCCGGTGAGCGGGCACTCTTCGGTCGCGAGGTACGCCACGACGGGTGAGACGTTCCCCGGGTCCCACACGTCGAACTGGGACTTGTCCTGCGGGCGCTTCACGATGTCCGAGAGGCCCGGGGTGAGCTCGGTCATGCGGGTACGGGCCGCGGGCGCGATCGCGTTCACGCGTACGCCGTAGCGGCCCAGCTCCTGCGCGGCGATGACCGTGAACGCGGCGATGCCGGCCTTCGCGGCGCCGTAGTTCGCCTGGCCGGGGTTCCCGAGAAGGCCCGACGTCGACGACGTGTTGACGACGCTCGCGTGCACCTCCTCCCCCGCCTTCGCCCGCTCGCGCCAGTAGGTCGCTGCGTGGCGCGTCGGGACGAAGTGACCCTTCAAGTGGACGTGCATGACGCTGTCCCAGTCGTCTTCGGTCATGTTGACGATCATCCGGTCGCGCAGGATCCCGGCGTTGTTCACGAGCACGTGCAGGTCGCCGAACGCCTGGATGGCCGCCTCGACGAGCCGCTTGCCCCCCTCCCAGTCGGCGACGTCGTCGGTGTTTGCGACGGCGTCACCGCCCCGCGCCCTGATCTCGTCCACGACCTGCTCCGCGGGCGAGCGGTCGTCGCCTGAGCCGTCCACGGCGCCGCCCCGGTCGTTCACGACGACCTTCGCGCCTTCCTCGGCGAACAACAGCGCGTGCTCGCGTCCGATGCCGCGGCCGGCGCCCGTGATGACCGCCACACGTCCGTCAAGTGCGCCCATGTCTTCGCTTCTCCTGTCTCCGCTCCCCCCGCCCTGTCGGCCGCGCCGTGTCGGCCGTCGCCTACGCAGCGACGCGTGCCCTACCAGGTGGGACGGCGCCCGAGGTTAGTGGCGCGCCACCTCGGACCGCCCGTCCGGAGCGACCTTCCACCGCCATCGACCCCCTTGCGCCGCTCGCCGGCGCACGTCGGCGGTCCCGGTGGTCCGGCGACGAGCATGCGGACCCCACCGAGCCGATCGCACCGAGCCGGCCCCACCGAGCGGACACCCCGGACCCGACTCCCTCCCCGACTCCGTCCCCGATTCCCTCGCCGATCCCGTCCGGTCCGACGTCTCCACCACTGCCGCAGGGCCGGCGACCGTCGCACTACGACCGCGCCAAACGCGCGCCGTGCCGACGCCTACGTGCGAGCGCCTGCCCACCCGCCTCCAGCCGCAATGTCGCGACGTCGGCGTTCGGTGGCCACCGAGTCGACGTCGCAGTGGGTTGCGCCGAGCACGACGCCGAAGTCCCGCGCCGCACCCTCGACGCTGACGTACCTCTCTCGCACGTCACGCAAGACCTCCGATGGCGGCCGCTCCAACGGGGGGCCGTACCCACCGCCGCCTCCGGTCTCGATCGTGACGAGCGTTCCCGCCGGCAGGGGCAAGCGGTTCGCCTTCAAGCCCTCCCAAGGTCCGGCAGGCCCGTCCGCGTACACCCGCGGCCCGACGGCCTGCATGCCTCCCGAAAGCCCCCACGCGGGCGTGACCGACCGCTCGAACCAGACCGAGAGGTTCGCATCGTCGAGCAGCCGGTACGAGCGGATAACGCCACACCCACCACGCCACCGCCCAGGACCTCCGCTGTCGGTGCGGATGGAAAAGCGCTCGATGCGGACCGGGAACTTGCTCTCGTAGACCTCCACGGGGATGTTCTTGAAGGACCCGTTGGTCAGATTGATGAGGGCGCTTTCCCCGTCCCCTCCAGGATGTGCCCCCCATCCGCCGGCGGTGGGCTCGATTACGACCCAGAGGGGACGAGGGCGGCTGGCATCGATGCCGTTCAGGTTGATGACCATCGAGTCGCCGTAATGGGGCCCCACGACCCGGTCGCCGACGGCCGGCGCGAGTGCCGTCATGATGAGGTCGCAAAGGAGCCCGAGACCCGTGAAGTACCACTCGCAGGCTGCCGGCTCCTTGGCGTTGAACACGCAATCGTCGGGGACGCGGACTTCCAACGTGGCAAAGGTGCCACCGGTGACCGGCAGGTAGGTGTTGATGAGCGCCTTGTAGGCCAAACGAACCGCGGACACCGTCTGCGCGTAGCCGCAGTTGACGGGCCCGCGCGTGGCCGGCGAGCTGCCCTCGAGGTCCACCACCATGCGATCACCCTCGATGGTCACGGCCACGCACACGCGGACCGGCTCGTCGCCGTAACCGTCGTTGTCGAGCCAGCCCTCGGCGCGGTAGGTGCCGTCGGGAAGCTCCGAGATCGCCGCCCGGTCCAACGCTTCAGCCTGCGCGAAGATCCGCTCCTTGGCGGCTCCGAAGACGCCGACACCCACCCGGTCGAGCATGCGGGAGACCCGCGCCTCGCCGGTGCGGACCGCGGCCACCTGGGCGCTGAAGTCGCCCATCAGCTCGTAGCCGAACCGGCTGGCCCGCCGGAGAAAGTCCATCCACTCCGGAAGAGGCTCGTAGCCCTTCACCACTCTCGTCGGACCCATGCGGAAGCCCTCTTGGAACACTTCGATCGAGCCCATGGTGGTGCCCGGGTCACGGCCGCCGACGTCCTGCCAGTGGGCGCGCGTCGCGGCGAACCCGACCAGACTGCCGGCGTGGAAGATGGGACCGAAGACCGTTACGTCGTGGAGATGGGTGCCCTGGAGATACGGATCGTTCATCGCCACGATGTCGCCGGGGCCGAACCAGTCGAGACCGAACTGTTCGATGGCGATCTTCACGCACACCTCGAGATTGCCGAGGAATATCGGCACGCCCGTGGACATGCCGAGAGGTTCTCCGTCCCCGTCCAACAGAGCGACCGCACAGTCACGGCCTTCGTAGATGACCGGCGTGTACGCAGACCGGAACAGGGCTGCGTTCATGTCCTCGGCACACGAACTCATGAAGTTCCGCACGACTTCCGACGTGACGGGATCGGCGTGGACGCCCTCCGGCCGATCTCCCTCGCCGGAGAGCCGGGTCACGGTGCTCCTCCCAGGCTGCGGCCCCTGCTTGGCGGTAGGACGAATCGACAGATGGCCACCCGGGAGCCGTCGCACCACCCACCCCGGTGGGACGACCGTGGTCGCGGTGGCCTCCGTGATGATCATCGGTCCCGCGTAGGTCTCCTCCGCGGCCAACTGCTCTCTGGCCACGATGGAGGTCTGGATCTCCGCTCCCTCGAAGACCACGCCGCGCACGGGACAGGGAACCCAAGGGTCGCAGGGCGGCTCGCCGGCTGCCGGCCTGACCACTGCCCCCGTCGCCACGATCCCGATGCGTACGAGCTCGACCGGCGCTTCCACGTTGGCGTGGCCGTAGCGCTCGAGGTAGAGCTCGTCGAACCGCGCACGCAACCATCGGCGATCGATCGGCGCCGGTGGACCGAGCGAGAGTGACAGCGAGTACTCCTGGCCCTGGTAACGCAGGTCGGCGATGCGCTCGAACGCCATGTCGGGGTCCGGCACTCCCTCGTCTCTGAGCAAGGCCGCCCCCGCCTCTTGGACCTCCGCGAAGGCGGCGTCCAGCTCGTCGACGTCGATCTCGGCGAGCGCGGCGAAGAGCGTGCGGCGCACATCGTGGCGGATGTCGCTTTCGAGCATCCCTGATGCAGAAAAGGTTCCCGGCGAGAGCGGAATGATGACCTCGTCGATCTCCAGCTGTTCCGCGAGCTCCACCGCGTGCATCGGCCCCGCGCCGCCGAAGGCCACGAGACTGAAGCCACGGGGGTCTATCCCGCGCCGCACCGTCGTCGTTCGAATGGCGTCCGCCATCTTCGCGTTGACGATGTCCACAATTCCCTGCGCCGTCTCGCGGACGTCGAGGCCGAGTTGCTCTCCGAGTCGCGCTGCCACCTTGGCCGCCGCCTCGACGTCGAGGTGTATGTCGCCACCGGCGAATCGGCGTTCGTCGATGCGGCCGAGAAGCAGGTTGGCGTCCGTCACGGTGGGCTCGGTCCCACCCCGCGCGTAGCAGGCGGGTCCCGGGTCGGCGCCGGCACTGCGCGGTCCAACGCGCATCGCCCCCGCTTCGGTCCAACCGATCGAGCCGCCACCCGCGCCGATTCCGTTGATCTCCACGATGGGCATCTGCACCGGCAGGGCTTCGACTGTCGCCTCGTCGACGACCGACACGTCCCCGTCCACGATCAGGCTGACGTCGAACGACGTGCCGCCCATGTCGATACACACGAGATCGCCGCGGCCCAGGGTCTGGGAGAGTCGCCGGGCGCCGATGGCACCACCGACCGGGCCCGACAAGAGGGTTTGGATCGGGGTCTCGCGTGCCGCCCGGGCCACGGTCACGCCCCCGTTCGACTGCATGACGAACAAGGGGGCGGGAGAACGCTCCTCCAGGCGGTCGATCAGCGTCGTCAGGTATCGAGTCACCACGGGCGCGACGTACGCGTTGAGCGCCGCCGTCGAGGTCCGCGCGTACTCTCGCCACTGCCTGGAGACCTGGTGCGACGACGTCACGCTGACCCCCGGAAGGCGCTCTGCGAGCTGCTGGGCCAGGGCCAGCTCGTGACACGGGTTGAGGTACGAAAAGAGGAGGCAGACCGCGATCGCCTCGACCTGCTCCCGGCCGCAGAACTCGACCACGGCGGTGATCGAGCGCGTGTCGAGTGGGGTAACCACGGTGCCGTCTGCGGCCAACCGCTCCCTCACCTCCACCACGCGGTCAGGGGGCACGAGCGGAGGCGGTTTGCGGTACCGAAAGTCGAAGATGTCCCTCCTGTCGTTCCCGGCGATCGTGTACACGTCGCCGAACCCTTCGGTCGTGACGATCGCCAATCGCGCCCCGCGCCGTTCGACGACCGCGTTCAGGCCGACGGTCGTACCGTGCACGATGAAGGTGATCTCGCTCCCGCCCGGCAGGAGCGCTTCGATCCCCGCGAGCACGGCCTCACCGGGATCGGACGGAGTGCTCAGGATCTTGCCCGTATGGATCTCTCCCGATGTCGCGTCCTGAAGGACGAAGTCCGTGAAGGTGCCGCCGATGTCGATGGCGACCCGGTACCTACTCATCGTCCCTCCGTGTCCACTTCATCTGACGCTCTTCATCGGACGCTCTCCTCAGCCCAAGATGCTCGTGGCAGCGGGCTCAACGTCTGCGACGGCCCTCAGGATCTCGACCTCGCCCACGCGTCGGCGACCACGGCGACGATGATCAGGGCCCCTTCGACGATCTCCTGGTAGGTCGCGTTCAGGCTCAGGAGCGCGAAGCCGTTCCCGATCATGGCGAAGAGCAGCACACCGAGGACCGTTCTCCAAATGGCCCCCTCGCCACCGAAGATGCTGGTGCCGCCGATGATGACACTCGCGATGGCTGGCAGCACCAGACCCGTTCCGGTCCCCGCCTGCGCGGTGCCGACCAGAGACGCCGCGAGGATCCCGCCGATCGCGGCCATCGTCCCACTGATGGCAAACGCGGCGATGACCACCGTGCCGATCCGGACGCCCGAGAGCCTCGCTGCCTCCCGATTTCCGCCGACGGCGTACACGTAGCGGCCGAACACCGACCGAGCCAGGAAGACACCGGTCACGATGGCGAGCCCGAGCATGATCCAGACGGCCCACTCCATCCCGCCTCCGCTTCCCTGCCCTACTACGAGGAAGCCCGGATTCGTGTCCTGAATGATGATTCCGCCGGTTACGACCAGGGCCAATCCGTAGATGACGTACTGCGTCGCCAGCGTCGCGATGAAGGAGTGCACCCGGCCGAAGACGACGAGACCTCCGTTCATGATGCCGAGCACGGCTCCGCACAGCACGGCGATGATGCACGCAAGCGCCGCACCCAGTATCGGCGTGAGCATGATGCCGACGATGCCGGCCAGGGAGTAGACCGACCCGATCGAAAGGTCGAAGTTGCCGCTGATGATGGTGAACGTCTCTCCGAGCGCCAACACTCCGATTGCAGCGTTTTGATCGAGCACATTGACGATGTTCGTTTTCGTGAAGAACGCGCTCGTCCAAAGGCTCAGCACGATGAACAACAAGAGGAAGATCCCCACGACGGCGTAGTCCTGCACCCGGCGCATGGTCGGCAGGGCGAACCGAGGGAGCGGCCGGGTGTCCTGAGCGTCGAGTTGCTGGGGTGTAACGGTCGAGCGGCTCGTCACGCGGCACCTTCCCCCCCGGTCCGATCCGCGGTCAACACGAGCCGCATCATCTCGTCATAGGCGATGGCTTTGGGATCAACCTCCGCGATGACCCTTCCACCATGCATCACGAGAATGCGATGAGCAAGGCCGTAGACCTCCTCGATCTCGGGGCTCACCAGCAGGATGCCCATCCCGTCGTGCGCGAGATCCGACAACAGACTGTAGATCGATGACTTCGCACCGACGTCGACGCCGCGCGTCGGCTGCATGGCAACGAGGACTTTCGGTCGGACGAACACGCTCTTGGCCAAGAGGACCTTCTGCTGATTCCCGCCCGAGAGCGTGTCGACTCTCGCGTCGAGAGAGGACATCCGAACGTCGAACGTCCGCAGCTGGCTTCCCACCAGCACCCCCTCCAAGCGTCGGCGCATCATGCCCCACCGCGACACGATGGAAGCCTTTCCCACGGTCACGTTCTCACGGATCGGGCGTCGCATGAACAGGCCCTCGTCGCGCCGGCTCTCGGGCAGGAGTGAGATGCCGTGCCGGAGCGCGTCGGTCGGAGAGGTCAGGCGCACGGGCACCCCGTCAATCAGCATCTGGCCCCTCGTCGGGCGGATGACACCCGCGACCGCCCCTGCGACAAGACCGGCCCCGCTGTCCACCAAGCCGGCGAGCCCGACGATCTCCCTCGGACGCACGTCGAAGGTCACGTCCTCGAACCGCCGCCGCAAACCCAGGCCTCTGACTGAGAGCACGGACTCCGCCTGCGTGGGCGGGCGTCGAGTCGGAAAACTCAGGTCGTGGGTCCGGCCCAGCATGGCAGTCGCAAGCGTGTCCGGAGTCTGCTCGCTGGCCGGTCCACTCGACACGACCTCACCGTCCCGCATGACGGTCACCGTGTCGGACACGTCGAGGACGTCCTGCAACGCGTGCGAGACAAAGAGAACCGTCGTTCCGTTTGCAACCAGTCGCCGGACGATGTCGAGGAGCTGGGTGACCTCATTTGCGACGAGCGCGGACGTCGGTTCGTCCAGCACGACGAGACGCGCTGTGCGAGCAAGAGCTCGGATGATCTCGACCTTCTGTCGATCGGCCACGTTGAGGTTCCGGACCCGTTGGTGCGGCGAGAGGTCGAAACCGAGTTGCGTCGTCAGCTCCTCGAATCGATCGCGTGCCCTCGCCGTTGCGATCAGCCCCGCACGACGTTCTTCGACCCCGAGAAAGACGTTGTCGATCACGTCGAGCTGAGGAACCAGCGTGAGCTCCTGGCTCACGGCGACGACACCGGCCCGCTGTGCGTCACGGGGCTGTCGGAATCGGACAGGTGCTCCGTCGATCAACAGCGTCCCGGCGTCCGGCTGGACGGCGCCCGAGAAAACCCGTCCGAGAGTCGACTTCCCGGCTCCGTTCTCGCCTACGAGCGCATGGACCGTCCGCCGGACAACCCTTACGTCGACACCTCGGAGCGCCTGAACCGATCCGAACCGTTTGACCAGACCGCGGACCTCTGCGATGACCTCGTCGTGGTCTGTACGCACCGCGTCACCGTCCGGCACGGCGTGCCGGGCGGTGACGCTGATGCAGAGGGGTTGACCGTCCGCCTCCGAACTGCCGAAACCTCACCCGGCCGTCCACTCTCCCTTGTACGAGCCGACGTTTGTCTTGGTCAGCTCGATTGGAGCTCCGCAAAGAGTCAGGCTGTTGACGTCGGGGGTCGCCACCTTCACACCCAGGACGGCATCGATGTCGATCTGGGTGGCCCGCTCAGCTTCGCTGGTCGGGCAGTAGTTCACGGTGCCGAACCAGTCCCCGCTCCTGATGCCGGCGATGGCCTGGTAGGTGCCCCCGCCGCCGACGAGCTTGATCTTCTTCAGATCGCCGGCCTTGCTGACCGCCTCCTCCACGCCCACGATCGCCTGATCAGCCGGTGAGGCGATCACGTTGACTGTCGGATGCGCCGACAGGGTGTCCTCGCCCGCCGCGTATCCCTTGCTCGATGTGTAGCCACCTGTGGTGGTTCCCACAATGTCGATGTTCGAGTGCGTCTTGACCACCGCCATGAAATGGTCGGTACGGTCGACTGTCAGCGGGAGCTTCTCTGTCCCGGTGAGGTACTCGACGTGACACGGGTTGACACCATGGCACGCCTTCACGACCAGGTCACCCGAAGCAGTCCCGGTCTCGTTGATCGGGACGATGACACTTCCTGAGAGGCCCTTCACCTGGGGCTTGACGTCGTTGATTGTCGGCCCGATCGCCACGAAGTCTGCAACCACCTTGATACCCTTGGCGATGGCCTCCTTCACGCCGGGGACGACGGCATCACCCGACACCGAATACACGACCATGGCGTTGAACTTGCCAGACGTCGCGGCATCCTCCACTTGCGCCGCCTGCTTTGTCGCTGTCGCTGTCGGGGAGTAGAACGTGACCGAGGCGCCGTATTTGCTCGCGACGTCGTGAACCCCCAGCAGCGCCGCCTGGGTGTACGCGTTCGCCGACGAGTACCCGAAGAAAGCCATGTGGATGGCCTTGCTCGACTTGCTGCTCGCAGTAGCGGCCTGTGAGAGCGCGGGCAGCGCCGCCCCGATCCCCGCGAGCACGATCACCGCCCCCGCCATCCGCAACGCACGTCCGGTGACGTCCATCTCGCCCCCCTCTCTCTCGACCGACGATCGGTCTACGGCTCGTTGTTGCTCCGTACCCACACTTGGTCTGCAAGCAGTGACGTTCCCCTGCTCCGACCTCTCGGTTATAACGGTCGCGTTGCGGAAAGGGCCATCGACAATCGTCGTAATCTGCGGCAGGAGTCATGGAACATCTGTCCAGAGGCTCGTTCGTCCGCACGCGGGGCGACGACGAGGTGGGGTGGCCGCACGCGTCCCTGGTCGACGGGGCCTGGGTGCACGAGGCCTACGTGATGGGGCCTACGTGATGTGGTCGTGCATCACACTGCCGGCCCGCATCACCAACGCGATCCCGTCCGCCCGCCCGAGCAGCCCCGGATCGTCGAGGACATTGCCGCTGCCGGCGACCAGGTCTGCGATCTTTCCGGGCTCGATCGTGCCGACGCTTCCCTCCAGGCCGAGCAGCTCAGCGTTGGTGCGCGTCGCGGCGATGATCGCACCCATGGGAGAGAGGGCTCGAGCCTTGATGCCGATCTCCTCTCCCTGGTACCGCCGCATCGGCCCGAGGAGGTCCGACCCCGAGGCGATCTTCACTCCGGCTGCCGCCGCGATGCGCAGACTCTCGAGACCGGCGTCCACCACGCGTTCGAGCTTGTCCAAGCTCTCTTTGTTGATTCCGTACTTCTCGCCTTCTTGGTGCAGCTTCTCGTAGGTCACGAGCGTCGGGACGAGGAACGTGCCGTGGTCGGCCATGAGCTTTGCCGTCGGTTCGTCGAGCAGGTTGCCATGCTCGATCGAGCGGATGCCCGCTTCCACGCACACTTGGATGGCTTGGGGCGTGTAGGCGTGCGCGAGCACATAGGTTCCCGCGGCGACGGCCGCGGCGACGGCCGCACTCAGCTCCTCCAGGGAGTACTGGATCGACTCGAGCTTGTCGGTCGGCGACACGACGCCGCCTCCTGCCATGACCTTGATCTGGTTCGCCCCGCGCCGCAGCTCCTCCCGGGCCGCCCGGCGCACCTCGTCCGGTCCGTCAGCGACCGAATGGATCATGCCGACGTTGGGCCCACACCCCCCGAGGGCCCCGCTCTCGGTGGGCAGTCGCTGGTCCCCGTGCCCTCCGGTCTGAGTGAGCGGGCGACCCGAAACGAGAAGTCGGGGTCCGGCGATGACGCCCTTCTCGATCGCCCGCCGGAACCCTGCGTCGGCGCCTCCGGCATCCCGTACGGTGGTGAACCCCCGGGCCAGCATTCTCTCCAGCGAGACTCCCGCGAGGACCGCGACTTCGCTCTCGTAGCGTTGCCTTCCCTGTTCTGAGAGGTTGGCGTCGACCGCGGTCGCGTGCACATGGGCGTCGATCAGTCCCGGGACCAGGCTGCGTCCCGCGAGCCGATAGACCTTGGCATCTCCCGGCGCGCCGCCGTGACCTTCGACGACGTCGACGATCCGATCGCCCTCGACCACGACGGAACCCTCGAACGGCTCGGTCCCCGTCGCGGTGATCACCATTGCCTCGCTCAGGATGATGACGTCGCTTCCCTTCACCTCAGACTCCTTGTTCAGATCTCGACAGTGGTTCTCTGCGACGTGCCGCATCCGTCGCCGCCGCGCGAGCGCAATGCCCCGGGGCCTATGTGGTGCTCGAGAGGTGCACCGGACGACCTGGGACAGGTTGGCCCGCCAGCCGGGCCAGCTTGAGGCCGAGATGCACCGAAAGCCGGTCGTAGCCGTTGCTCATGTCGATCCCGGTCAGCCGGGCCGTCTTCTCGAGCCGATAGTAGAGGGTCCCCCGGTGAAGGTGCAGGTGCGAGGCCGTCGCCCTGGCGTCGCACGCGAGGTCCAGGTACGTCTCGAGGGTCGCGACGAGGGCGTCGTCGCCCGAGCGCAGGAGGGCGCTCACCCGGGGATCGATCGCAGACGCCACGGCCTCTCTGTTCGGCAACTGCACGAGGGCGCGGAACACGCCGAGATCACGCCACCGCACCACGTCGCCCATCTGCGGGATCGTGCTCGCCACCCTCATCGCCTGGCGTGCCTGGCGGTAGGAGGTGACGACCTTGGTCAGATCGGTCTGGGGATCGCCCATGGTCGCGACCACCCGAGCCCCGCCCGCGAGCGCCCCCGCCACCCGCCGCTCGAGACGCTCTCGGCAGGCGTGCGCCAAGACCTCGGCGATCTTGTCGTCTGCCACGTCCGCCAGTTGCACAAGCAGGACGCCATGGTCGGCTTGCGTGAGTCGAAGCAGCGAACCCGGTGGCGCGCCCCAGGCGACGTCGAAGAGCGCTTCGTCGATCGCGATCCGCAGATCGGCGGTGTCGGCGAACGGCTGGACGACCACGACCACCGTGGGTTCGCCGTCGCGCGCGAGGGACTGGTCCACGAGCTGCATCGCCGCCGCTTCGCGCAGCTCCTCGGACGGCGACAGCAGGTGGGTCAACGCCTGGCCCACCAAGCGCTCCGCCAAGCGCTCCTCGTAGAGCAGGAGGGCCGCGTGTTCGGAGGCCTTCTCCACCACACCCAGCTCCGCGGTCGAGAACGACTCGTCGGCGTCGATCAGCCAGAGGAACCCGAGCAGCCGGCCGCGGTAGCGGACCGGCGCGCACACCCGGGGGAGGATCTCCAGCGTCGGGTTTGCAGGGATCCGGACGATGTCCCGGCACGTGGTGATCCCGAAGCTGCGGAACCACGCCATCAGTTCCGGTGACGTCGTCCGGTGGAGGATCGAGTCACGTCGGACTGAATCGATCCGCCCGGCTTGGCTCGAGTGGACGATGGTGCGCTGCTCGTGGTCCTCGAGAACCGCGGCGGCTCCGATTCGGCTGGACACCTGGTCCACGAGGAGCTGCAGGTCTGACGCCACCCTTTCCCACTCCCTCACTGCCGTCCCGACCGTGTGCTGACAGGGAGCGAATCTAGACGCGAGCGCGATGTTCCGGCCATGGCGTCCGACAATTGACGGATCACCAGCATTGCGGCCTGGACGCCAGCGGGATCAGGCCGGCGGCCCTGCACCCCTTGCGACCAGCTCCAATCGCACTGGCGTCGCGACCGGCCGCTTCTGCAGGTCGCCTACCGCGGCAGGCGTCGTGCGGAGTGCCTCGGCCAGGAGCAACTGGACCACAGGTCCGCACGTCCTCCCCTGGCAGTAGCCCATCCCGCAACGCGTCGCGTTGCGCACCTCTCTCGACGACGCGGCTCCGGCATCGAGCGCCGCGCGGACCGTGCCCGCCCGCACGTCCTCGCACCTGCACACCACCGTCCCATCGCCGATGACCCCGAGCGGCACTGCTGTCCGGTAGACGAGACCGACGCGCTCGGCGAACCGCCGCGCTCGGAGCACGCGCCGACCCGCCGGCGCGCCCCGGGGGTCGCCCTCACCTCCACGCGGATCGCGGCCCAGGCAGTACGCGGCGGCGGCGGCTCCTGCCACGGCTCCCCCGAGCGCGGCCACCTCTCCGCCGGCAATGCCGGTCACCTCACCTGCGGCGAAGACGCCGGCGAGGGAGGTGGCCTGGCCCTCGTCGCACCGGATCCCGGCGAACGTCTGTCCCGGACGAACCTCCTCCGCCACTCCCAGCTGCCGGGCGAGCTCGAGGCGCGGGACGAACCCGAACGAGGTGCACACGGCGTCCACGTCGTAGACCCGTGCGCGGTCGGAGACCAGTGCGCGACCGGCATCCCGTCGCCCTTCACCGCCCGCCTCCCCGGTCGGGACGACCACCGCCCGGCTGACCGCTCCGTCGGGTCCCGCCTCGCAGCGGGCCACCATCAGGCCGGTGCGGACCGGAACGCCCCGCCGGACCAGCGCGACGGCGTACGTCGCCGCCTCCGTCGCCTTGTCGCGATGTCGGGCCAGTGCGGCGACCATCGGCGCCAGCCCGCGAGCGGGGAGCGCCTCGACCACGGCGACGACCTTGGCGCCGGCGTCAGCGAGGCCGGCGGCGACGGGGAAGAGGAAAGGCCCCGACCCGGACACGAGCACGCGGCGGCCGATCAGCTGGCCGTGCGCCTTGAGCAGGGACTGGGCGGCACCGGCCGTGACCACGCCGGGAAGCTCCCAACCGGGGAACGGAGCGACGAGCTCCGTGGCACCGGGGGCGAGCACGACGGCGGTGGCCTCGACCATCAGGCCGTCCTCCAACCATGCGACGACGCAGTGCTTCCCGGCGCGCAGCTGCCAGATCCCCGCTCCCGTTGCGATCGTCAGCCCCGGCGCACCGGCGAGCCCCGGCGCACCGGCGAGCTCCGCCGCAGCGGCGAGCCTCGGATGGCGGGCGGCCAACCACGGGCTGAGAGGGGGGCACGAGCCGCCCGAGTCCGACGACGGCTGGCGCATGAGCTGGCCACCGAGACGCGCGGCGTTGTCCACCAGCACGACCGAGACCCCGCCCTCGATCGCGCCCTCGGCAGCCGCCAACCCGGCCGGGCCGCCCCCCACCACGAGGACGTCGGCTCGCAGAACGCCGGCGGGCATCCCTGCGTGAACCGCTGCACGCACCTCGGTTCGGCTCGCGCCCATCGACTCCGACGTGGACACGGCGTCGCCGCCCTGCAGGCTGGTGACGCACGCCCGCACCGCGCGCTCGGTTCCCGTGTCGGTACGGACGTCGACGAGGCAATCGAAGCAGCTGCCGATGCCGCAGAGGAGGCCCCGCCCCTCACCGAGCGTGCGGGTGTGGCGCCAGGTCCGGATCCCGTTCGCCAAGAGGGCCGAGGCCACGCTGGCGCCGGGTCGCGCTGCAAGTGGCCGGCCGTCGAAGGTGAACGCCAGGTCCGGCGGCGTCACGTCGGTGCCGTCTTCGTCGGTTCCGGCGCCTCCGAGAAGCGGGCCGGGTCGAATGCCTCCAACCCGACCGGCGGCGTCCTCCTTTCGAAGAGGCACTGCACGGCCTCGGCGGTGGCCAGGGACAGGCCGATCCCCGCACCCTCGTGACCGGTCGCGTGGAGCAAGTGGGGAATCTCTGCGTCCCAACCGATGGCCGGGAGGCGGTCCGGCGTGGCCGGTCGGAACCCGATGTAGGTGCGCAGCAGGCGCACGCCGGCCAGCCCCGGGAAGAGCGCGATCGCCCGCTCGGCGATGGCGGCGACGATCGCGGGTGCCGGCGCGGCCGACCACGCGACGAACTCACGCGACGATCCGAGGAGCATCGTGCCGCTCGCCGTCGACTCGACGACGCTCGAGCACTGCCAGCCGTCGCCCGCGTCGTGGATAGATCCCACGTAGTCGGCCTCGTAGACCTTGTGAGCGGTGACGGACACCACGGGCTCGGTCACCAGCACGTGCCCCCGGCGCGGGACGACCGGGAGGTCCGACCCCAGACGCGCGGCGAGCTCCCCGGCCCACGGACCGGCGGCGTTCACGACCGCCGTGCCGACGCGCAGGGAGCCGCACGTCGTCTCGAGCACTGCCGCGCCTTCGACCCCGGAACGCCACCGGAGCGCCTCGGCGCCGCGTACCGTCCGGCAGCCGTTCGCGACAGCCCGCTCCAGCTGGTGCGCGACGGCGTGCACCGGCTGCACCTGGCTGTCCGCTTCGTAGAAGACCGCCCCGGCGACGTGACGGCTGAGCTGAGGCTCGACGTCGGCCAGGTCGACGCCCTCGAGACGCCGGACCGCCACACCGGCGGCCTCTTGGCGGTCGGCGAGTGCGTGGAGCGCAGAGAGCTGCGCCGCGTCCCATGCCGCCACGAGCCCGCCCTTGCGCTCGAGCTCGATCCGCGCGCCTGCCTCGTCTCCGAGCTCGTGCCAGAGCGAGAGGCTGCGCATCGCCAAGTCGAGCTCGGGCCCCGGGAGCTTGTCCGAGAGGAGCAGGTTGCCCTCACCCGACGAGCTCGACCCGGCCGCCGGCCCCGCCCGCTCGAGCAGACAGACGTCGGCACCGGTCGCAGCCAGACGCGCCGCGATGGCGGTGCCCACGATGCCTGCCCCGACAACCACGATGTCGGCCCCCGACGGGAGCTCGTCGCCCCACGCCGGGGCGGAGAGATCGGTCAATCCTGCCGGCCGAGCAAGAAGCCCGCCGGGTAGGGATCGTCGGGGTCGAGCAGGTACGTCGCCAGCCCGGTGATCCAGGCCCTGCCCCGGAAGCTCGGCACGACGGCCTCGAAGTCGCCGACCTTCGTGGTGTCGAGGAGCCGGCCGACGAAGCGGGAGCCGATGACCGACGAGTGCACGTAGTCCTCCTCGAGACCGAGCTCGCCTCGCGCGTGGAGCTGCGCCATGCGGGCGCTCGTGCCGGTCCCGCACGGTGAGCGGTCCAACCACCCTGGGTGGATCGCCGTGGCAGCCCGTCCCGACAACTCGTCGTCGCCGGGCTCGGTCAGCATCACATGGCGGCAGTAGTCGACCGTGGGGTGCTCGGGATGGCTGAACTCGAGTTGGTCGTTGACCGCGTTCATGATGGCGAGGCCCGCCTCGATCAGCTTCTCGTGCGCGCTCGGCTCGACGCGGAGACGGACGGAGGCGGCAGGCACGATGGCATAGAAGTTGCCGCCCCACGCCAGGTCCACGACGAGCGGGCCGATCCCGGGGACGTCGACCGTCGCGTCCCGCAGATGCAAGTAGGCGGGGACGTTGCGAATGCTGACGCTCGCCGCGTGGCCGTCGTGCACGTCGACCGAGGCGTTGACCAGACCCGCCGGCGTGTCGAACCGGATGACGGTCACCGGCTCTTTGACCTCGACCATCCCGGTCTCGACGAGCACGGTGGCGGTACCGATGGTGCCGTGCCCGCACATCGGGAGGCAGCCCGAGACCTCGATGAACACGACGCCGACGTCGGCCTCCGCAAGGGTGGGACGTTGCAGGATGGCGCCGGACATCGCGCTGTGCCCGCGCGGCTCGTGCATGAGGAACCGGCGGATCGAGTCGCGTTCTTGCATCACGTAGAGACGCCGGTCGGCCATCGTCTTTCCCGGCAGCTCCCCGAAACCTCCCGTCACCACCCGCGTCGGCATGCCCTCGGTGTGGCTGTCGACGGCGGTCACCACCAGGCTGGAGCGCATCAGGCGCCTTCGAGGAACTCGCGGAGCTCGCGGCGCACCTGGTCGGCGTCCCGGGGAGCCAGCGCCAGACGAGGCAGGCGTACGTCACCGCCGACGAAACCGGTCTCGTCCATCGCAAGCTTGATCGCCTGGACGAACCGGGGGTCTGCGTCCCAACGCAGGAGCGGGAGCATCCGGAGGTAGGCGGCGACCGCCTCGTCCCAGCGCCCCGTCCGGCAGAGCTCGTAGAGCTCGACGGACTGCGCGGGCAGGGCGTTGGCGAAGCCGGCGATCCAGCCCGTGGCGCCCATGAGCGCCGCCTCGACGTAGGTGTCGTCGCACCCGCAGATCACCTGGAGGCGGGGAGCCGCCTGCCGGACTGCCGCCACCCGGCGCACGTCCTGGGAGAACTCCTTCACCGCCACGACGGCGTCGATCTCCGCGAGCCGTGCGAGCAGGCCCGGGGTGAGGTCCACACGGGTCGAGAAGGGGTTGTTGTAGGCGATGATCTCGAGCCCCGGACGTGCCACCTCGACGAAGTGGGCGACGACCTCGTCGGGCGTCGGGGCATGGGAGGTCGGCGGGAGCGACATGACCGCGCGGCACCCGAGTTGGGCTGCCGCGTCGGCCCAACGACGGGCCTCGGCGGCGGACTTGCCCGAGACGCCCGGGACGACCTCGACGCGTCCGGCCACCGCGTCGATGGTCGCCTTCAAGACCCCGGCACGCTCGTCGTCGGTGAGCGCCTCGTACTCGCCGAGTGATCCGCAGGGCACGACGCCGTGCACGCCGCGCTCGACCAACTGCTCGCAGTTGCGACCCAGCGCGTCGTAGTCGAGCGTCCCGTCCGGCCGGAACGGCGTGGCCGTCGCCACGTACACGCCGTCGAACCTCGGCTCAGCGTTGTTCATGGTCTCCCCTCCCGTCAGCGACAACCCGCGGCGCCTCGATCGCCCGGGCACTGCCTCGACACTGCCCGAACATTGGCAGACTACGTCCGACCTCGTCGAGACACTATGGACAACGATAAAGACAACCTTGTTGTGCTTGCGACGCTTGTCCAAGTCCCCCCCGGACATGTTCTCTGCGGTGGTGGGAGAAGCGCCCACCGTCGGGCTCCGCGACCTGGCCCGGACACTCGATCGCCACAGCCCTCCTCGTGAGCGGCGGGGGAGCCAGATCACCGGAACTGAACGATCGGACCGCTTGGTTGGCCCGTTCTTCGCGCGTTTGTCGAGGGCTCGACCGGACATCTGCGACGACGGGCCATGGAATACGGCAACGTCGTGTGTTACAAGTGGTGCGTCGCGAAACTGTCACGCGAGAAAGGGAGGGCGCGGGGGGATGTCTGGTTCAATGGTGCATAGATCCCTGGCGGTGGTCGGCGCGCTGAGCGCTGCGCTCGTCGTCGGTTGTTGCTCGGCGACGACCGTCGCGTCGGCCGCAGCCTCGTCGGCGGCCAGTTCAGGGACCTACCTCGTCGGGGTCTCCGAACCGATCACGGGCGCCGAGGCACCGTCCGGGACCGAGATCTACGACGGCGAAGTGCTCGCCGTCGACAAGATCAACGCTGCGGGCGGCGTGCTCGGTCACAAGATCGTGCTGAAGGAGGAAGACGACGCGTGCGAGCCGCAGACATCGGTCAACGCGGCCAACAAGCTCGTCTCGCTCGGCGTCCAGGCGATGGTCGGGGGGTATTGCTCGAGCGCCGCGGAGCCCGCCGAGCCGATCTACACACGTGCCGGCATACCGAACATCCAGGTCGCGGCCAACGCCACGACACTCGTGACCCACGGCTACAAGAACGTCTTCTTGCTCGACCCGACAGGCGGCCTGCAGGCGCACGAGGCGTCGGCCTTCTTCACGCAGATCCTGAAGCTGAAGAACGTCTTCATCGCGGACGACGAGTCGACCTATGCCGTCAACGTGGCGAACCTCACGAAGAAGGACCTCGCGGGAACCTCGACCAAGACCTTCGCGATCGAGGCGATCCCGTCGACAGACCAGGACTTCTCGTCGGTGATCGACACTCTCCGCTCCGACGGGGCGGACGCCGTCTACTGGACGGGCTACTTCGCCCAGGCTGCCGAGTTCGTCCGCCAGCTGCGAACGGCGGGGCTGAAGATCCCCTTCGTGACCGCCGACGGGTCGGTCACACCCACCTACATCAAGGACGCGGGCGCGGACGCGACAGGCACCTACTCCACGATCGCCGTGCTCTCTTCCTTCCTCACCGGCTCCGCCGCGCAAACCTTCGACTCCTCGTACAAGTCGAAGTTCCACGCGACACCGGGCCCGTACTCCGCGTACGGCTACGACGGCATCTATGCGCTCGTCGATGCGGCCAAGTCGGCAGGCAGCCTGACGCCGTCCAAGGTGATCGCCGCGCTGCACCGGCTGAAGTTCAAGGGGCTGACGGGCACAGTGTCCTTTGCCGCCAACGGCGCCCGTGTCGGCGCGCACTTCATCGTCTTGGAAGTGGTCAAGGGCAAGTACGAGTTGGCGCCACACCAGCCGCCCACGTCCTAGTGTGCGGGGTGTGCCGGGCCTGCGGGTGGCAGGCCTCGCTGTAGCCGTCTAGCCATCGGGATCGAGCGGCGGTGTCACTGGAGCTTGTCGTATCCGACATCGTCGCAGGGTTGTTCCTCGGCGCATCCTTCGCGCTGATCGCCGTCGGCTACAGCATGGTCTACGGGATCCTCCGGCTGATCAACTTCGCGCACGGCGACTTCTACATGGTCGCGGCGTTCATCAGCTACACGATCCTCGGCGCGGTGACCGTGGGCACCAAGGTGGACTGGGGAAACGTGGTGTGGGTGGGCGTCGTGACGATGCTCGCCGGCGGCGTGCTCGCGGTCGCCGTCGCAAAGCTGGTCTACAGCCCCATGCGCCGTGCGGCGACCCTCAGCTTGATGATCGCCGCGCTCGGTGTGTCCCAGATCCTCGAGAACGGCGTCCTGAACATCCCCTCCTGGGGCTCGAATTACCTTCCCTTCCCGGTGACGCCGCCGAGCGCGGGGTTCACCGTGGCCACGGTCCATTACACCTGGACGCAGGTCGGGATCATCGGGATCGCCGTCGTGCTCATGGGCGGCGCGTACTGGATCGTCAACCACACGATGGTCGGCACGGCGATGCGCGCCGTCGCCCAGGACCGGACAGCCGCGATGCTGATGGGGATCAAGACCGACCGGATCATCTCGATCGTCTTCTTCATCGGAGGTGGGCTCGCCGGCGCAGCGGCGATCATGATGAGCCTCTACTACGGCGAGATCAACTACCTCATGGGCTTCTCGATCGGCCTGCAGGCGTTCACGGCCGCCGTCCTCGGGGGGATCGGCAATGTCGCCGGCGCGGCGCTCGGCGGCCTCCTGCTCGGCGTCCTCGAGTCGGTCGGCACCGGCATATTCGGCGCGCAGTGGGCGCTGCTGTTCGCCTTCGGGGCGCTGGTGCTGACCTTGTGGCTGCGGCCGAGAGGCCTGCTCGGAGAGCGCGTCGGACAGCGGGTCTAGGGTGTCCGTCTCCGACAGCGACCTGGAAGACGCCGTCGCCGTCGACCTGGGCGCGACCGAAGAGGGCGTCTTCCGCGCGGTCTCTCGCCGAAGGGCGCTCGACGTGCTGGGGCGCTTGAGGCTGGTCGGGCCCACCCTCGTCGTCCTCGTCGCGGTGGCGGCCGTGTTTCCGCACCTGGTGCAGACAAACTACGTGACGAGCGTCGCCATGCAGGTCGAGATCATGATGTGCCTCGCGCTCGGGCTGAACTTCGTGGTCGGGTACGCGGGGATGCTCGATCTCGGCTTCGCCGCGTTCTTCGCGATCGGCGCCTACACCACCGGGCTGTTGTCTGTCGACCTCCACTGGCCGATCCTCGCGACGATCGCCCCGGCGGTCGGCGTCTCGCTGGTCGGCGCGATCTTCGTCGGCGTGCCGACGCTCCGGCTCAGGAGCGACTACCTCGCCGTCATCACCCTCGGCTTCGGCGAGATCATCCAGAACATCGTGAACAACTTGAGCCAGACGGGAGGGCCCGAGGGGATCAGCGGCATCCCTCCTCTTCGCATCGGGAGCCTCGTCGTCACGAGCACGACGGGCTACTACGAGGTGTTCCTCATCCTCGTCGTGATCTTCCTGGCGATCAGCTCTCGGGTGCGCCACTCGCGGCTCGGTCGCGCGTGGCTCGCCATCCGCGAGGACGAGGACACCGCGCAGGCCATGGGCATCAAGGTACGCCGGTACAAGCTCTACGCGTACATGGCCGGCAGCGTCTTCGGGTCGATCACCGGCTCCCTCTACGGCTCGGCGTTCATCGCGATCGCGCCGCCGAGCTTCGGTTTCAGCGAGTCGCTGCTGGTCGTGATGGCGGTCGCCATCGGCGGCATCGGCAGCATCTGGGGCGCCCTCCTCGGCGCCGGCGTCGTGATCGCCTTTCCCGAGTTGTTCCGCCAGTTCTCCGATGCGCGCCTTCTCGTCTTCGGCGTCGCGCTCGTGCTCATCATGATCCTGCGACCGCAAGGCATCTGGCCCGAGACCGGGCTCGGCATCCAACGCCTGGGCGGAACGCTTCGGAAAGTTGCGCGTCGAGTCGCCCGGAAACCGCAGCAACACCGGGACGCCTGATGTCGCCGCTCTCCGTGGACTCCCTCTCGCTGCGCTTCGGCGGGCTCGACGCGCTCTCGGAGGTCTCGCTCGGGATTCCCGACGGCGCGCTCTATGCGGTCATCGGTCCGAACGGCGCCGGAAAGACGTCGTTCTTCAACTGCCTCACCGGTTACTACCGACCGAGCTCGGGGTCCGTCCGTCTCGACGACCTGGACATCACCGGGCTCGGTGCCTCCCAAGTCGCGGCGCTCGGGATACGCAGGACGTTCCAGAACGTGCGCGTCTTCCCGAAGCTCTCCGCCCGTGAGAACGTCCTCGTCGGTGCGCACCTCCGCGCCGGCACGAGCTTCGTCGGGACGCTTCTCGGCACGCCCGGGCTTCGTCGCCGCGAGCGCGCGCTCGCCGAGGAGGCCGAGCGCTGGCTCGACTACGTCGGGCTCGCCCACCAGGCTGCCTCGCTCGCAGGCGCGCTCCCCTACGGGATGCGCAAGCGACTCGAGGTCGCCCGTGCGCTCATCGCCGAGCCCCGGATCCTCCTCCTCGACGAGCCGGCCGCAGGGGTCAGCTCGGTGGAGCGGGACGAGCTCGCCGAGGTGATCCGAAAGACGTGCCAGGGGGGCGTCACCGTGATGATGATCGAGCACGACGTCGAGCTCGTGATGCAGCTCGCCACCACTGTCGCCGTTCTCGACCACGGCCAGCTCATCGCGGAAGGCGGCCCGCAGCAGGTCCGCAACGACCCGCGCGTGCTCGCCGCCTACCTCGGAAAGCGCCGGAAGTGACCTTGCTCCAGCTCAACGAGCTCACCGTCTACTACGGACCCGTGCGCGGCATCGCCGGCGTCTCCCTGGAGGTCGAAGAGGGTGAGGTGGTCGCCCTGCTCGGCGCCAACGGCGCCGGCAAGAGCACGGTGTTGAAGGCGCTCTCGGGACTCGTCCGCCCGCTGTCGGGGACGATCTCCTACGACGGGCGGGACCTTCGATCGATACGTGCGCACGACCGGGTCCGGCTCGGGCTCGTCCAGGTCCCGGAAGGTCGGCGGATCTTTCCGGCTCTCACGGTCGAGGAGAACCTGGAGCTCGCCGGTTTCGGGTTCGGAGACCCACGCGCGAAGCGGCGGAGCCGCGTCGAGGAGGTGCTCGAGCGCTTCCCCCTGCTCCAACCCCACGTCGGCAAGCTCGCCGGCATGCTCTCCGGCGGAGAGCAGCAGATCCTCGCGATCGGCAGGGCCATGATGGCCGGTCCCCGGCTCTTGATGGTCGACGAGCCGTCACTCGGTCTCGCGCCGCAGATGGTCGAGTACGTCTACGAACTGCTCGAGGGGATCGCTCGCCAAGGTACCGCCGTGCTCCTCGTCGAGCAGAACGTCACGCTGGCCTTCGAGATATCCCGGCGTGCGTACGTGCTCCAGCAAGGACGCGTCGTGCTGTCGGGAGCGAGCGCCGACCTCGAGGACGATCCCCGCGTGGTTGCGGCGTACCTGGGCACCGACCGCGGCGACGGTGATCGTCTCGCGTCTGAGACTGCCGATCCATGATCCGCGGGCAGCTCCTTCTCCTTCTGCTTCTCCTCCTTCCGGCGGCCCGCGAACCGGCGTTCCGCGTGCCGGCGGCCCGCGAGCCGGCGAACCGCCACGGCGAGGTGCTTGGGCGCTATGGCAGCATGCGCTCGTGACCGGCGCGGCCATCTCTCGGGTGCTCGTCTACAGCTACGACCTGTCGTACGTCCACGGCCGCTACGTGATGTCCGGAGGCCGGGAGATCACCACGCTTTCGAGCACGGTCGTCGAGGTGGTGACCACGTCGGGCGTCTCGGGCTTCGGCGAGGTGTGCCCTCTCGGACCTGCCTACCTCCCGAGCTTCGCGGCAGGGGCCCGAGCGGCGATCGTCGAGCTGGCACCCCACCTCGTAGGCGTCGAGGTGAGCAACCCGGCGGCGGTCACGGCGGCCATGGAGCGCGGCCTCCTCGGTCATGCCTACGCCAAGAGCGCCCTGGACACCGCCTGCTGGGACGCCTTCGGCCAGATCGTGGGCCAACCGGTCGCCGCGCTGCTCGGTGGTGTCCGGCAGCCTTCCTTTCCTCTGTACGTCGCCATTCCCATGGGCAGCGCCGAGGAGATGGCGGCACACGTCCGCGCCGCGCGCGCCGGGGGGATCCATCGCTTCCAGCTCAAGGTCGGCGGGAAGGTCGCCGAGGACCTCGAGCGCATCCGCGGCGTGCTCGCGGTGACCGAAGACGATGACCTCGTGATCGCCGATGCGAACGGTGGGTGGCGGCAGGCCGACGCCGTGACGGCAGCCGCGTCGCTCGAGCGCTCGCCGCGGCTGATGCTCGAGCAGCCCTGCCCGACGGTCGAGGAGTGCCTCGCGGTGCGTCCCTTCGCCCGCCTCCCCATGGTCCTCGACGAAGTCGTCACCGATCTCGAATCCCTCGTCAGATGCCACCAGGCGCGCGCCATGGACGCCATCAACCTCAAGATCAGCCGCGTCGGGGGGCTGGGGCCGGCCCGCACGATGCGTGACGTCGCCGCCGGGCTGGGGCTCAAGGTCACGGTCGAAGACACCTGGGGTGGCGACCTGGTGACCGCCGCAGTCAGCCATCTCGCCGCCAGCACTCCCGCAGACGCCCTGTTGAACGTCTCGTTCATGAACGACTGGACGGCCGAGCACGTGGCCGGGTACGAGCCCCGTTCCGAGCATGGCGTCGGTCGCGTCCCAGAGGGAAGCGGGCTCGGCGTGACGGTCGACCGGTCGGTCCTCGGCCCACCTACGTGGCAGACGGCCTGACGTAGTCAGATCCAGGGCAGGGTCGGGTCAGGTCCAGGGTCGATCGCTCGTCGGTGGCCACAGGTCGCCCATCGTGTACCCCCGGGGGAAGGGATCGTCGGGGGTGACGACGTACTGGGACAGTGCGGTGATCCACGCCCGCCCCGTGATCGTGGGTACCACCGCTTGGTAGCTCCCGACGGTGGTCTCCTCGACCAGCTTGCCGACGAACTCGGTCCCGAGCACGCTCTCGTGGCGGAACTCCTCGTTGAGGGCCAGTTGACCGCGCGCATGGAGAGTCGCCATCTTGGCGCACGTCCCCGTTCCGCACGGAGACCGATCCAGCACCCCGAACACCGCACGGGCGGAGGACGCCCTTTCCTCTCCCATTGAGACGACGACGGCGTTCCTCCGACCGGTGCCTGTTGACGCAGGCGCACCGGAGAGCTGGGCGATGGTGATGCCCCGCACGTCCGGCCGTTCAGGATGGGAGACGTCGAGCTGCTGGCGCGCCGCCAGCTTGATCATCTCGCCCGTCTGCGCGATCTGCCGGGCGTTGTCCGGCCGGAGCGCGACGCCCAGTTCGTCCGCGTCCGCGATGACGTAGAACATGCCTCCCCATGCCACGTCGACAACCACCGGACCTAGGCCCGGCACGTCCACGGGAGCGTCGAGGTAGACGGTGAAGGCGGGGACGTTGCGAAAGGTCACGGCGACGACCTGCCCGTCGCGCACCTCGGCCCGGACGGTGACGAGCCCAGCCGGCGTGTCCAGACGGAGCTCGGTCACCGGCTCCCGGGCCTCGACCATGCCGGTCTCGATGAGGACGGTTGCCACGCAGATCAGGTTCGAGCCGGACATCAGCGGGTACTCGACCTGCTCCATCACGACGAAGCCGGCATGGGCCTCAGGATGGCAGGGAGGCAGAATCACGTTGCAGTTGGCGGCGGGATAGCCGCGCGGTTCTCGCAGCATCAGCAACCGCAAGTCGTCGCGCTGCTCGCGCAGATACACCATCTTCTCGTACATCGAGGTCCCCGGGACGTCCCCGACGCCGCCGGTGATCACCCGGCCGTGCTCTCCGGCAGCGTGGGCATCGACCGCGGTGATCAGCCGATCGAACCGCATCAGGGACCTGACCCGATGGGCGATCTCACCGTTCGTCCGGTCGTCCAGCGCATCGTCGTCACACCTGCAGCTCCCGGTCCTCCCGGCCCTCCCGGCCCTCGTTCGTGACTTCTGAGTGCTTCGTAGCTCTAGCTTTGCAGGCACTGATCGCGCCATTCGCCATCCGGCTCGCGGCATCCGCCATCCGCCATCCGGCTCCTGCCATCCGGCATCCGGCATCCGGACGGACACTGCGCCGACGTCGCCACCCCCTGCACCCATCGCCCATCTCCGTCCGGAGCGACACCGTCGTCTGCAAGACTCGCCGAGTGGGTTCCGCCACTCCACCGGCGAGGTTGGCACGCACGCGACCGATCCGGAGCGATGTCCCCATGGTGCGCCTGAGAACGAGCTCGAACGTGCCGTTGCCTGCCTCACATCCACCGCAGGTCGGCGCCCCGTGAGGTCGGGCAGCGGTCCCCGGTTCGTCTCGTCGGAGGAGCTGCGATCGGCCGACCTCATGGCGGAATGCATCTCGGCCCTGGAGAACAGGTTGGCTCAGGGATGGGACCTGACCGAACCGGCTCGTAGCATCCACCGGGTCGGCGGAGGTCAGCTCTTGTTGATGCCGGCCTGGGACGACGCCCACCTGGTCGTCAAGATCAACACGCTCCGTCCCGACGGGTGGACGTCTGGCGAGCCGCGCGTGCAGGGCGTCTTCGTCATCTTCGATCTGCCTGGGATGGCACCCGTGATGGTCGTCGACGCCGCCGCATTGACCGCCCTCCGCACGCCGGCGGTCTCTGCGGTGGCGACGAAGTACCTGGCGCGACAGGACGCGTCCCGCCTCGTGGTGTTCGGGACCGGGCCTCAGGCGGTTGGCCACATCGAAGCCATGCGCCACGTTCGGAACGTCAGCTCGGTGGGCATCGTGAGTCGGACTGCTGAGTCGGCCGAGCGTCTGGCCGCACAGCTCCGGGCCTCGGGTGTCGACGCGGGTTCGGTCACGGCCGAGGCTGTCGCTGAAGCAGATCTCGTCTGCACGTGCACCACGAGCCGGACACCGGTGTTCGACGGATCGCTGCTCTCCGACGGCGTCCACATCAACGCGGTCGGCTCCCACGAGCCCACCCTTCGTGAGCTGGACGATGCCACCTTCGTCGGCGCGACGGTCGCCGTCGACAGCCTCGAGATGGCACTGCGCGAAGCAGGTGACGTCGTGATGGCGCTGAAGTCCGGTGCACTGCCTGACGCGGCCAACCTGATGTCGCTGGCTGCGCTGGTCCGATCCGATGCGTCGACTGCGGGTACCCAGCGCACGATCTTCAACCGCACGTTGTCCAAGCGCACGTTGTCCAACCGCACGATCTTCAAGTCGGTCGGAACGGCTGGGCAGGACCTGGTCACCGGTGAGCTGCTCCTGAAGCTGCTGGACGGCGGCTCGAGGCGTGCCGGGCCCCCCGGCTTGCGTCGTCCCGAGCCACCCGGTTCAGGGCCTCCCGATTCTCGGCCTCCCGGTTCGGGCCCTCACGGGCCCGCCCGCTACAGGTAGGGGGCCCCCCGGTTCCAGCCCTCCCGGGCCTACGCAACATTTCACGGAATCGTTGCCGGTCATCCGCGTTGGTCAGAGGGGAGCACCTGGTGGACTCGAACTGCTGCTCGAACCCCATGCTTTACGGGTCAGGGCATCACAAGTCGATACCAAGGTCACTGCCGACATCCCGGACCCTCCCCTGCCGGTGCCTGCGGAGAATCACCTCAACTCGCGCTATCCGGGCCAGGTTCGGCAGGTCGCCTCAACGATGTCCCAGACGATGTCGAGGTCGATCCCGAGGTAGGCATGTACAGCTCGATTCCGGAAGCCGGCGATGTCATCCCAGGGGATCTCGGGGTGTGCGGTCTTGAGCTCCGAGCCGCCGCCTCGGTGATGTAGGTGAGATACAGGGCGTCATCGTGGTCGGTCACAGCAGGACTGCCTCGGCGTTGACCTTGTCACGGATGGCCGGGTGTACCTCAGCGCCGACATCGACTCGGTAACCGAGCAGCTCCTCCACCTCTCTGGCGAACGCGAACAGATCGAGCCCCCGATGGGTCGTGTCGAAGGTGACGAGCAAGTCGATGTCGCTTGTCGGAGTGGCATCTCCGCGGAGTACAGAACCGAAGACGCGGACCTTAGAGACTCCCCGGTGGGCAGCGGTCTCAAGGATTTCGTCTCGGTGAGCGCGCACCAAGGCGAGGCTTGGCACCTCATACGTCCTGGTCGCAGGGCTCGAGCTCATGACCGCTATCGTACGGCGTAGTCAGCGGCCGCTGGCCCGGACTGGCTTGCCAGCGGCGGATCAGCCGCTGCACAGCCGACACAACGCACGCACACGGATCCCCCGGCACGGATCCCCCGGCTCCCGGGCCAGGAGCCTCACACGGCGCCCCCGGCCGGCGACGTCCCGGGCCTCCCGGGCCCACCCGTGGTCAACCCGCCGGGTAGTGCACCGTCGCCAGCGAGCCCCCCGCGGACGGCTCGACCGTGATCCCGCACGGGAGCGCCCGCTGCAGCTCCCGGACATGGCTGACGACGCCGACGATGCGGCCCCCGTCCTCCAGGGAGCGCAGGACCTCGATCACGGCGTCGAGCGACTGCGAATCGAGCGAACCGAACCCCTCGTCGACGAACAGCGCGCCGACCTCCCGGTTCGATCCGCCCGACACCACGTCGGCGAGACCGAGCGAGAGGGCGAGCGCGGCCATGAACGTCTCGCCGCCAGAGAGCGTGGTGGCAGGTCGCACCTGACCGGTGTTGGCGTCGAACACGGCGAGGTCGAGACCCCACGGCTTGCGACCGTCGGTGACGCCGTCGCACAGCTCGAGCGCGAACCTGCCGGCCGTCATCGCGTCCAGGCGCTGGTTCGCCTGGACGAGCACCTGGCGGAGGTAGTCGGCGAGCACCCAGCTCTCGAGCGATAGCCGCGTGCCGGCCGGACCACCCGCGGAGCCCGCACAACGATCCGCGACGCTCTTCGCCTGCTCCAGCGCGGCGCGCGCGGCGTCCACCGCCCTTGCGGACTCCGCGATGTCGGATGGGCCGGCAGCCAGTGCCGCGACCCGGTCGTAGAGCACCGCACGGCGCTCCGCGAGCGCGACGTGCTCGGACGCCGCGGCTTCTGCCGCCGCTTCCAGCGATCCCACGTCCGGCCGCGCCCACGCCCCGTGTGGCCCCCACACCCCGAGCAGCCCGGCGTCAACGACCCCACCACCCGAACCCGCGCGTCCTTCGTAATCGGCGATCCTGCGACGCACCTCTGCGCGACGCGATCGCCGCACCTCGAGTGCCGCGCTCCGAGCCTCGAGCTCGCCCGGCTCGAGCACCCATGCGAGGAGCTCGTCGGGATGTCCGGCGCCGAGTTCGTGCGCGAGTGGTTCGAGCACCGCACGGCAGTGCCGCAACGCGGCGCGTGCTGCCTCCGCGCCGCGCAGGAGGCGTGCGAGACGTTCCACGCCGGCGGCCAGCGCCGTGCGTGCCGCCGCGCGCGGCGCAGGTGACTCGAACCCGCCATGGTCTTGCACGAACTCCTCCGATGCACGCTCGTGCGCCGTCGCGTCCGCGTCCAGACGCATCCCGTCGGCGTCCAACGCATGGGCGTCCGAGCCGAGCCGGTCGCGCGCCTCGCGCAGCGCGCACCCTCGGCGCCCCTCCTCGGCCGCCACCACCGCGAGTCGCTCGGCGGCGTCACGCCCCGACAGGAGCGCTGCTCGGCACGCCGCAAGGTCCGCCTCCACCGCGTCCAGCGGCCGGGTCTGGGCGAGCGCTTCCATCACTCCCAATGCGGAGGCCGCGCGGCGCTCGGCGCCGCTTCGGAGACGGAGCGCCTCGGCTTGCGCCCGCTCGGCGTCGTCCAGCGCCGAATCGTCCGGCGACGAGAGGTCCGGCGCCGAGCCGTCCGCTCGGTCGCCTCGCCACCTGGCGGGCGCCGGGTGGTCGAGCGCGCCGCAGGTCGGGCAGGGCGCTCCATCCACCAGCAGCTGCGCGAGGCGACCGGCGAGGCCCTCGCGCCACGACGTGCGCACGGCCTCCGCTCGCTCCGTCGCCCAGGCCGCCGCCGCAGTGGCCGTGGCGAGCTCGGCACCGAGCCGCTCCGCTTCCGCGGCAGCGCCCGCGCGCCGTGACGCGAGCTCGTGCTCGCGCTCGAGCGCGGCCACCACACCCGCGTGCGCGTCGAGGCCGGCGGCCTCGGACCGCAACGCCTGCACCTCGTCAGCCACGAGGGAGAGGGCCTGCTCCTCGGCGTCGAGCTTCAACTCCCGCTCGGCGAGCTCGATCCGTCGTTCGCCCAGCACGCTTCTTCGTGCTCCGAGAGCCGCCCCCGCCTCGACAAGACGCTCGAACCGTCCGATCTCGCCGTCGAGCCGGCGTGCGTCGGCAGCCAGTCTCTCCGCGAGCAGGCCCGCCTCGTGGGCATCCTCCCGTGCGGCGCCCCACCCGGACGCGTCGAGCTCGTCAGGCCACGCACTCCCGACCGCGTCGACCAGCTCCCCCAGCTCCGTCTCGTACGTCTCCAGCTGAAGCGTGCCCTCCTCCCACTGCGTCAGCGCGCCGCGAAGGTCACCCAGCCGGCGGGCACGGTCGAGCACCACGACCTCCTCGATGTCGCAGCGCTCCTCCGCGTCGAACGACTCGGAGAGGGCGATGTCCTCTTGCCACTGGTCCCAGTCGGCTGCTGCGTGGCGTGCGTCCTCGGCCCGCGCACGTGCCTGCTCCGCGCGCGCGAGCTGCGTGGCGACGAGCCCGTCGACGCGTCGAACCCCCTCGTTCAGCACCTCCAGGTGACGATCGAGCAACTTCATCCGGGGCGCCCCGGACGCGTGCTCGCCGGCGTCGACGCCGAGGTCTGCGCCCAAGAGCGACGCGCGCACCTCGTCGGGGAGCTGCTCGAGCGCGGCGTCGTACGCGCGCTGCAGCCGTTCCGTCACTGCGGCGTAGGCACGGCTCGCCTCGTCGAAGTCCACCTGGCGCGCCGACGCGACCGACTTCAGGTGTTCGGTCACCCGCGTGAACACCTCCACGGGGAAGAGCCGTTGCAGCAGCGGCGCCCGCTTCGCGGTGTCCGCCTTGAGCACCTCTTCGAAGCGACCCTGCGGGATCAGCACCACCTGCTCGAACTGGTCCTTGGTGAGCCCCACGAGCCCATCGATCCGTCGCTTGACTTCGCTCTTCCTCGTGACGGCCGTACCAGGCACCAGCTCGCCGTCGTCCCCCACCCGCCCGAGGACGGCGGTCGATTTCTTTTCGCGGATCGCACCTTCGCCACGCGGGTCCTTCGCGCGGAGCGCGCCTCCGCCACGCGGGGCGCGGACGAGCTGCGCGGGCCGGCGATCGAGGCGCCACACCTCGCCGTGCACCACGAAGTCCAGAGAGACCCACGTGGGGATCGAGGCGTCTGCGAACTGGCTGCGGACGTTGCCGTCGACCCGGAAGCCCGGGAGGTCGTCGTACAGCGCGTAGACGAGCGCGTCGAAGATGGTGGACTTGCCCGCACCCGTCGGCCCGCTGATCGCGAAGATGCCGTGGCGCGAGAGCCGGGAGAAGTCGACGTGCAATTCGCCGGCATAGGACCCGAACGCCTGAAACGTGAGCGAGAGGGGCTTCATGTCCCACCTGTGACCGAGACCGACGCGAGGTCTCCCCGTGCGGCGGCGATCGCCTCGGCGACGAGCGACCGTGCCCACCCTTCGGGCGGGCGACCTCCGACCTCTCCGAGGAACCTGAGCACCATTCCCTCGGCGGCCTGCGGCGAGCATCGCCTGTCGGCTGGCGCCGAGCGGAGGGCGACACCCGGCCCGCCCGGGGCCGAGCGTGCGTACCGCACGTGCACGGCATGAGGGAACCGGGTGCGCAGCCGCTCGAGCGCCTGGACCTGGGTGGTCGAGTCGGTCAGCCGCGCGGCGACCCAGTGATCGACGAAGGGGTCGTGGGCCGGGTCGGTGAGCAACGACTCGAGCGTGCCCTCGAGGGTGACGACGCGACGTCCGAGGGGAACCGTCATGGCCCTCACGTCCGCGACGCGGCCGTCGGCCACCTCGACGAGCCGCACGCTCTTCGGATGCTCCTCGCTGAACGAGTACGCGAGTGGCGACCCGGAGTAGGCGATGCGCTGCTCGCCCCCGACGGGCTGGGGTCGATGGAGGTGGCCGAGTGCCACGTAGTCGAAGCCGCCGAAGATCGAGGCGTCCACCAGGTCGGCACCTCCGAACGCGAGCAGCTTCTCGGAGTCCGACGGCGTGGCGCCCACGACGGAGGCGTGTGCCACCGCCACGGAAGGAACCTCTGGAAAGCGGGCCAAGGCGTCGCGTCCGGCATCGAGGAAGTCGGCGAGGACGTGCGCGTGCGTCCGCGCACGCAGCGGGCGGTCAGCTCCGGGCAGCTGCACCGACAGCTCTCCGGGCAGGTGTCCCGGCGGCGGGGCTGACAGCGGTACCGGCATGGCCAGCGGGTCGAGGAAGGGGACGGCAACGACCGCCACCGCCTCGCCTCCCGACTCGAACAACCACGGCTCGGGATGACGGTGGTCGTCCGCGAAGACGTGGACACCGCCGAGCGCCTGGCGGCGGGCGCCGAAACCGAGCCGGCGTGCGCTGTCGTGGTTCCCGGGGATGATCACGACCGTGGCGCCGGCAAAGCGGAGCTGGTCCAGCCCCTCGTCGAGCAGCGCGACCGCCTCCTCGGCCGGCATCGAGCGGTCGTAGACGTCGCCCGCGACGACCACGAGGTCGACGCCGAGCTCTTCGACCTGGCCGGCGAGCCAGGCGAGGAACGCCCGCTGGTCGTCCTCGAGCGGCTCACGCTCGAAGCGACGCCCGATGTGCCAGTCGCTCGTGTGGAGGATCTTCACGTGCGTCCCCCGCTGCGCCTGGGCGCCGAGCTGTGCCGTGCCACGG
>JASHUY010000015.1 GCA_030039755.1 Acidimicrobiales bacterium | reverse complement strand
TTACGGCCTTCTACCGTGACCGGTGCGCCGAGTCCGAGGAGGTGCTCGCGACGATTCCGCTCTCCGCGCAGCCACGTGGTAGCCACGGACGATACGAACCGCCGAATGTTCGTTGGGTCGTGTTGCACATGATCGAAGAGACGGCGCGACACGCCGGGCATCTGGATATTGCAAGAGAGCTCCTCGACGGAAAGGTGCGCTTGGGGGGCCGCTGACCCGCTCGACTCTCCACTGTCACCGACACCCGACCCCGAGATGCGGCCGCGTCACTCCCGCACGAGTGGAGCCCGGGAGCCCCGCCGGGTATCGAGTCGAACGGGCCGGCCGGATCAGTGGGCACCTTCAAATGGGGGTGCCGGTAGATAGTGTTTCGGCAGTGGAACCAGTGCGGAGGGCATGGGCCTTGCTGCGCGAGGTGCGCGGCAACGGCGCGCTTGCTCGAGTGCTCGGCGCCTACGCCAGCTGCGGCATCGCCGAGTTCGGCATCTGGATCATCCTGCTGCTCTACGCCTACGACCGTGACGGCGCGACGGGAAGCACGGTCATGGTCCTCGTACAAGTGCTTCCGAGCATCGCCTTCGCGCCCTTCGCCGGCAGGCTCGCCGACCGGATTGCGCCTGTACGCGTTCTTCGCTTGAGCTATGTCGTCCAGGCCGCAGCGCTGGGCACCGTGGCCCTCACGATCAGCCTGTCGGGGCCCGAAGCGCTCGTCTTCGCCCTCGCGCCGTGCGCCACGCTCGGCTTCGACCTCACCTGTTCGGCACAAGCGGCGCTCTTCCCGGCGATCGTGCGCACTCCAGCCGAGCTCACCACCGCGAACGTGCTGACCGGCTGGACCGACGGCGCTGCGTACCTCGTCGGGCCGGCGGTCGCCGGGGCCGTCGTCGCGCTGGGCGGACTGGCGCCGGCGGTGGTGGTGACCGCCGCGGCGAATGTGCTCGCCGCTGCGCTGGTCTCGGGCGGTGTTCGCGCCGTCGACCTGCGTGGCACTCCTCAGAGCGAGACAAGTGACCTGCAGACCGGTGCGTTCTCGAGCCTGTGGTCGGCGCTGTCGTCGCCCGCGACCCGGCTCCTGCTCGTGTTCATCGGCTTTTACTACGTGCTCATCGGCGCGCTTGACGTGCTCTGCGTGGTGCTCGCCGTGAGTCTCCTGCACCTCGGCCAGGGTGCCGCTGGATACCTGAACGCCGCGATCGGCGGTGGTGGGATGCTGGCAGCGTTCGTCACCGTCGTGCTGGCCGGGCGCGCCCACCTGGCCCGACTGCTCGCAGTCTCGTTGCTCGTCGCGTCGGGCGTCGTCGCCTTGATCGGTGCGTTCCCGAGTGTCGCGGGAGCGGTCGTCCTCCTCGCGGTCTCCGGGCTCTCCGGCATGGTGTTCCGCACGGTGGCGAGGATCGTGCTCCAGCGTGCTGCTCCGCCGGAGTCGGCGGGCACCATGTTCGCAGCGGTTGCAGGGATCGCGAGCCTCGGCTTGGCCGCCGGCACGCTCGTCGTGCGGGCGAGCATCGCGATCGACGGGCTGCGGGCCGCGCTTTTCGCACCCGCAGTGGTGGGTTTCGTGCTCGTCGGTGTCGCCTGGCACCGGCTGCGCTCGGTGGACGACGCCGCGACGATCCCGCAGGTCCAGATCCGCCTCCTGCGCTCCCTCCCGATCTTCGCACCCCTTCCGCCACCCGAGCTCGAGGGCCTCGCCCGCGGGCTCGAGCTGATTGCGGTGCCGGCCGGCACCGCAATCGTTCGGGAGGGCGACCGCGGTGAGCGCTACTTCGTCGTGGCCGACGGCACGCTCGCGGTGACGAGCCATGGGCAGCCTCTGCGTACCCTTGGACGCGGGACCGGCTTCGGCGAGATCGCGCTCGTCACGCGCTCACCACGCACGGCGACCGTAACGGCCACGACCGACGCGCTGTTGTACGGGTTGGACCAGGACGCGTTCGTGGGGGTCCTCACGGGGCATCCCCGCGCGAGCAGTGTGGTACGGAATGTCGTGGCGTCGTACGGTGATCCCGCGATCGAACTGCCGGGTCATCTCGCGCCGCGCCGCCATCCGACAGCACCACCCGACTCGACGCCTCATCCCCAGGCGGGATGATCGGGGCCAAGCCGGCGCCGCCGGCTGCGACGATCGCTCGGCGGCCCTCGGCACGGACCGCCTCGATGGCGACACGGGCGAGGTCCTTGGACGTGCGCATGGGCATGCTGCCGAAGCCCACGTACACCGGTGGTGTCCCGGGCGGTCGGTGAAGGCGTAGTCGTAGACGTTGTCGACCGCTGGCAGGCCGACTTGTACCCGGCGGGCGTTGAGCGCCTCCCCGAACAGGGCGTTGGCGCGCTGGTCGTTCATCTCCCACAGCACGCGGTTGTCGGTCACGTCCGCTGGGGACGGCCGGCCCGGGAACGGCACCGGGGGGTGGTCGTCGCCGGAGCGGCGCTACGAGAGTGCCCACCTCGGTTTGTGCCGGGACAGCAACGCGGTGAGCGACGCGACGAGGAAGGTGAGGCAGAGCGCTACAACCAGCGCGAGGGTCCTGGACCCGTGTTCGACGAAGTTCGCGCCGATGAGGGCACCGGCGAACATGGCGACGATGCTCAGGATCCTGCGGCCTGCCTTGGAACCGGGCCCGCCCACGAGCCGCGAGTCCGCAAAGATCCCGGCGGTGGTGAACGTGAGCACCGTCGTCGTGAGATCGGGGATTGCCAGCTTCCGGGCGGCGGCATTCTGTAACCCCATGGTCACTGCCAGCGCAGCGACGAGCCCATAGCGGTAGCCCGTGGCGAGGTGGGTACCCCCGGCAGCGCTGAGGCCGGTCGCCAGCGCGACCAGCACGAGCTGTACGGAGGTCACGGCGGTCAGCAGCCGGCTGCGGTGCCCCGTAAACACCACGATCAACCGCCCGCCGACCAGGGAGCCGAGAGCGAACAATCCGTAAGCGGTGGCTGAGGCGGCGACCGAGAATCCCCTGGCGCCGGCCAGGGCGAAGGCGAGGAACACGATGTTGCCGGTCACGTTGGCTACGAAGATGTGGCCGAGATCGAGAAAGCTGAATGCGTCGACCAGACCAGTCACGACGGTCAGGGCGACCATGAAGGCTGGAAGCGGCCCGTCGGGATCGTCCGGTTGCGGAATGACGGTGCGCCAGGCCTCCCTCGCCCCGTCGCGGATCACGGCAAGGTGTCGCGGCGCAGATCACCGGCCGTCCGGATCACTGGCAGAGCAGCCGCATGTGGTCGATCCTGCCCCCTTCGCCCCACATTCTTGCTGATGGAGGGGTCGTGGGGCGACCTTCCGCGCTCGGCCTGCCCGAAGAGGGTCGTGTGCGTTCAGGTGACGTAGCGCGAGCACCCAATCGAGAACTCTCCGCTGTATCGCCTACTCGGGACGCGCTGATCCGGAAGGGTCCCATCCACGCGCCTGATCATGGCCCCCTCGCCCTTTCCGTTCCGGGTTTCCGACAATATGTCATCAACCGTTCGAACGAAGACCGAGTTGGAGCGGCCGACGGGAATCGAACCCGCATCAACAGCTTGGAAGGCTGAGGTTCTGCCATTGAACTACGGCCGCACGTGAGGCACCGGCCGTGCCGGATCGCCGACCCGAGTGTACGCCGCCCGTCCGCGGCGCTGTTCCGCGTATCGGACACGGCGATCCGGCGTCTACCGTCCCCTCCGTGGCTTCGACGATGTACGACCGAGTTGGTGGTGAGCCGTTCTTCAAGTCTCTCGTGGACAGGTTCTATGCCGGGGTCGCGTCCGACCCTGTGCTTCGACCGCTGTACCCGGAGGAGCTCGACGCGCCCAACGAGCACCTGCGGCTGTTCTTGATCCAGTACTTCGGTGGTCCACGCACCTACGACGAGCGGCGAGGTCACCCGCGGCTGCGTATGCGTCACGCACCTTTCGCCATCGGGCTCGCCGAGCGCGACGCTTGGCTCCGCCTCATGCTCTCGTCGCTCGCCGAGGCAGGGCTCGACGCGCAGGACGAGGCCGAGATCGCCGAGTACTTCAGGGACACGGCGACGCAGCTGATAAACCAGATGGGGCGACCCTCCCGATGATCCCGCGCCGTGGCGCTCCGGGCGGGGCGACCCGACCGGCATCCGAGGGAGCCCTACTCTCCCCCCGCGCTGCGCAAGCTCTTCACGTCGAACGCGCGGACCACCTCGTCGAGCGGCACCACCATCTCCGGGGCGATCGGGCGGTGGGCCGCTGTGCGCAGGTGCACCCCCGTGCCGATGGCGACGAACTGGATCACCCGCACGCTCGAGCTCGCCCGACCCTCGCGCAGTTTCACCGCCACGATGCCGTCCGCCTTCATGGTCGCACCGGAGCGCTGCATTCGTTCCATCGCACGCTCGCGCGCGAGGTAGAGCGCTTGCGTCAGGTTCGGCAGTTCGATGTTCTGGCCCTGCTGGGACGCCCACTCCCGTGCCGTGCGTCTGGGAGCGACCACGAAGCTGGCGCCCGTGGCGAGGCCGAGCGGCCACCATCCCGCGCGGGTGAGAAGGACGAAGTCGCGCGCCGAGAGATCCGAGACGAACTCGAAGCGGTGCGATTCCGCGTCGATCCGGCGCACCGCAGTCCCCGTGAGCTCGATCGAGACGTGGTGCGAGGACACTCGGACGCCTACCTCGACACCGAGGACTCCCGAGCCCCCCGCCTGCTCGCACGCCTGGCGGAGCTGTTTCGCGGCATGTTCCGCTGCCCCGGTGAAAGCCGCGGACGCCTCCTGCACCTCTCCGGTCGCCCACTGCCACACCCCCCAGGGGATCGACCACCAGGAGATGCCGTAGACGAGATCGACCGGCTCCCATCCCGCTGAGTGCAAAAGAAGGGTCTCGTCGATCGTGAGGTCCGACGTCGTTCCCCTCGCACTGCCCGTGTGGCCCTTCGCCGTCGTCGGTGAGGCCACCGCCGTGACGGCCTGGCGGACCTGGTCCCGAAGCGTCATCGCCCCGTCCCTCTGAGCGACGCGATCACGTGAGCCGGACGACGGGGGCGGCGTCGGGCAGCGGGTCGAAGTCCTTGAAGCGGCGCACCCTCGTTCCCTTCAAGGTGCACTGGATCGACAGGTCACCCTCTCCGATTTCGCGCTCCGCGCGTTGGAGCGTCGCGCCATGGAGGATGTCCGACCCCAGCTGCGCGCGCACGTGCTCCCGCGCGAGGCTCCTGGCCGCGGCCTCGGCCCGGTTCACCTGGTCCACGGGGCCGACGCCTGACACGCCACCCGCCCCTGAGCCGTACCAGGTGCCGACGGTCGAGCCTGCGAGCTGGTAATGGGTGATGCAGTAGCCGAGCATGCGGACGGCGCTCATGGTCGCGACCACGGACACCGGCGCGAACCCGGCCTCGATGAGCTTCGCCAGCCGCTGTCCCGAGAGGTACGTGCTGAAGGGAGTCGCGAGGTGGGGGGCATCCGGGACGACCACGGCGGTGCCGCTCGCACGAAACTCCTCCGTCGAGCCACCGACGAGTGGACGCATCGTGTCGACGACGCCGACGACACCGGTTGCGCCCAGCTCCTTCGCCTCGTCGATCATTCGCTCGATCGCCAGTCCCCACCCCGTCGCCCAGCTCTCCTCGAGCCATGTGAGCTCGTAGTTTGCGCCGTACATGCGGTGCTCGGCGCTCACGAAGCCGTGCGGGCACTGCCATTGCTCCACGTACTGCCCGCGACGCTGAGGGGTCCCGGCCCAGCCTCCACCCATCGTGCCGAAGCCCCTGCCCATGCCCATGCCGAATCCGCCTGTAGCCATGTACCAGCTCCACTGCATGACTGCGTAGCCCTGGACGTAGCCGACGGGTTGCATCCCCATGTCGAGGCACGAGGCGAAGTCCGCGACCGAGAGGCCCGACGACCAGGCCCCTCCGGTGAGCCGGCGGGTGGCCGCTTCGGGAAGCTCGTCTTCGGGGGTCGGTTGCATCACCCGTCGAGGGAGATGATCGTCCTCGGCTGCGGGATGGAGTGGTCGCCCTCCGAGCTCGCGACGGCGGTCCCGAGCGACAGGAACTCGATCGTGTGGTCCCCCCACATGTGGCTCTTCTCCTCGAGCCGCACGCCGACGATGCCGGTCGCACCGAGCTCGTTCGCCTCGTCCTGCATGCGGGTCATTGCGAGCTCACGGGCTTCGTAGAGCGCCTGCGTGAAGTTCGGCAGCTCCACGTTGCGACCCGTGCTGCGCAGCGTCTGCCCGAGCCCCCGATGGGCGATGTGGTAGACGCAGGTGCCCATCACGAGCCCGAGAGGCACGTGACCCGTCTGCATGAGCACCCAGAAGTCCTGTCCCGACAAGTCGGAGGTGAAGGGCTTGCCCTGACGGTTCCGGTAGGAGCGGCCGTCTTCGGCCTTGACGGCGGTGCCCACCGCGATGAACTCCGCGGTGTCAGAGCCCCATTCGTAGTAGTTCACGTCGAGCCGGACGCCGACGACACCATCGGCGCCGAGCTCGGTGGCTTCAGCGTCCATGCGGTCCATCGCGAGCTGCCGCGCCTCGTACATGGCTTCGGTGAGCTTGGACAGCTCCTGGCTCTGTGACCAGCGTCTCGTTTGGATGCCCAGGTGGTAGATCGAGCTCCCCATCACGAACCCGAGCGGATGGAAACCGACCTCTTTGATCAGAAGGAACTCGTTGACCGAGAGGTCCGAGGTGAACATCCCCTTGTGCCCGGGGCGGTCCTCGAGCTCGGCAAGGCGCCGGCCGGCGTCCGGCGGGAGGCCCTCGGGGACGGCGCCCGTGGCGGGTGCCTTGACCGGGTGGGCCGGAGGGGTTGTACCCGGTGCGCTCCGTGCGTCGGTCATGGGCCGTTTCCTATCACAAGCGCCTCGAGCGCAACCCTCGTTGCCTCGGTAGTCGCCGCCTCGTCGCGCAACGCGCCCAGGAGCCGTCGCAGCCACTCGTCGGTTCCGACGCGGCTCGAGCGGATGCGGATCCCTCCGCTGCTCCGGCTCACGGTGCACTCGAGCGCGCCACGGTCGACCGCGGCGTCGAACTGGTCGTCACCCAGGATGATCGACACCCGTTGGATTTCTTCACCCTTCCGGAAGCGGCCCGCGCGCTCGACCGCGAGCCGCCCTCCCAGGGCTCCAGAGAGCCTCGTGACGAGCGCTCGGAGGAGCACGCGGACGTCTCCGTCGTCCGCGCGAAGCGAGGACGCAAGGAGATCGAGATCGAACTCCCCGTCGCCTTCCCCGATGGCTCCAACCACGGAATGCAGGCTATCGCCCGTTCCGTAAGATCTCGACCCGCTTCGCGTGCGGGCCCCGGGGCGGGTCCAAATCCGGTGGGGCTGGGAGCAGCGGTGTCGCCGGGTTCCGCGGCCAGGGGTGCGCGCAGGGCCCCGACCGTCGCCGACCCGGGGGAGGCACCCCAACAGGGCTCGGGAGTTGGGCCCCCGCGGCGGGCCGGCCGTTGCGCGCTCGGGCCCCGGCACCGGAGTTAACCTGGAAGCATGTCCCTCCGTCGCACGGACTCGTCGCGTCCCGAGGACGGACGTCAGCGCCCGATGGGAGGGGCCCACGAAGCCGTGGCCCCCGGCCGGGACGATCGTTACAAGTGGGTCGTCCTGACCAACACGACGCTGGGCATGATGATGGCGACGATCGACACGTCGATCATGCTGATCGCGCTCCCCGACGTGTTTCGAGGAATCGGGATCGACCCGCTGAAGTCGGGCAACAGCTTTTACCTCCTGTGGATGATCCTCGGTTTCATGGTCGTGACGAGCGTCCTGGTCGTGAGCCTCGGCCGACTCGGAGACATGTTCGGCAGGGTGAAGATGTACAACCTCGGATTTGCCGTCTACACGTTCTTCTCCCTCGTCCTGGGCGTGACCTGGATGCACGGCACCTCGGGGGCCATCTGGCTGGTCGTCATGCGGCTCTTCCAGGGCGTGGGCGCCGCGTTCCTCATCGCGAACTCCTCCGCGATCCTCACCGACGCGTTTCCGCCGGGACAGCGCGGGATGGCGCTCGGCATCAATCAGATCACCGGGATCGCGGGAACCTTCGTCGGCCTCGTTCTCGGCGGAGTGCTCGGGCCCATCAACTGGCACCTGATCTTCTACGTGTCGGTCCCCGTAGGCCTCTTCTGCACGGTCTGGGCGTACACGAAGCTGCGCGAAGTGCCTCGCCGCCAGCGCTCCCGCGTGGACTGGGCCGGGAACGTCACCTTCTCGTTCGGCCTGATCCTGCTCATGATCGGCATCACCTACGGGATCCAGCCGTACGGCGGGCAGCCGATGGGCTGGGAGAGCCCCTTCGTCGACGGGTGCCTCGCAGGGGGCATCGCGCTGCTCGCGCTGTTCGCGTTCATCGAAAAGAGGGTGGCCGACCCGATGTTCCGCCTGCGCCTCTTCCGGATCCGTGCGTTCACCGCAGGCAGCCTCTCCTCCTTCCTCTCGGCCGTCGGCCGGGGCGGGCTGATGTTCATGCTGATCATCTGGCTTCAGGGCATCTGGTTGCCGTTGCACGGGTACAGCTTCGCCCGCACGCCGCTGTGGGCGGGGATCTACATGTTGCCGCTCACCGGCGGATTCCTCCTCGCCGGCCCGGTCTCGGGGATCCTCTCCGACCGCTTCGGATCGAGACCCTTCGCCTCGGGAGGGATGCTCGCCGCCGCCACGACCTTCGTGTTGCTCGAGACGCTTCCCATCGACTTCCCGTACTGGGCGTTTGCGCTTCTCTTGCTCGTGAACGGCATGGCGACGGGCGCATTCGCGGCCCCGAACCGCGCAGGCGTGATGAACAGCCTCCCTCCCCAGCACCGGGGTGTCGGGTCGGGGATGAACTCGACGTTCCAGAACTCGGCGCAGGTGCTGTCCATCGGGGTCTTCTTCACGCTCATGATCGTCGGGCTCTCCTCGACGCTCCCCGCGGCGCTCGACCATGGGCTCGTCGCGCACAACGTGCCCGTCGCGGCCGCGGCGAGGCTGTCCAAGCTGCCGCCGGTGTCGATCCTCTTCGCCGCGTTCCTCGGGTACAGCCCGATCCAGCACCTGCTCGGGAGCTCCGTCTTGGCGCACATCCCCGCCTCGAGCGCGAGCGTGTTGACGAGCCGCTCGTTCTTCCCCCACCTGATCATGGGTCCCTTCCGGAACGGTCTCCACGAGGCGTTCGACTTCGCGATCGTTGCGTGCCTCGTCGCGTCGGGTGCGTCCTGGTTGCGCGGCGGGAAGTACGTCTATGTCGAACGGGACGTGACGCCGCTTGCCGGGCCGTCCCAGCCGGCGGTCAGCGACGGCAAGCTCGGCAACAGGGCGGACGCCGAGGCCGTCGGGATCGAGCCGGCTCCAGGCGAGGCGGTGCGGAGGTCGGGATCCGGCTAGACGCGGCAGACCACCTACGAGCTGTCCGAACGGGCTGCCACGGTCAGGAGTCGCGCCGGCCGCTGCGTCCGGCGCGTCGGCCCATGTGCCACCCTCTGCAGAAGGCGCACTCGTAGACGCCGAGCTGGGTGCCCGATTCCTTCGACCTCTCGTCCGCGGCGACGAGCGCGTCGGCACGGGTGGGGTAGCGCACCTTGGGTTGGCCGTCGTCTCTCCAGTGCGACGCGTCGAGCGCGAGCGGCCGGTGGGGGCGGTGCCGAGCCATCGACGTAGTTTGCACGCGCGCTCGTGTGCCCGACGCGGTCGCCTACCTGTGACAGCCCCGACCCGTGGCGTTCATCGCCTCCAGAGGCGGCCGCGTGGAACAGTTGCCCGATGGATGTAGCGGCGCGGCGAGGAGGGGTGCAGCGGGCGTGGCGTCTCCTGGTGGGGAGGCCGCTGCGGTTCCGGGATCTCCGAGGCGAGGAGATCACGCCGGTGGAAGGCCTCTCGGCCCTGTCCCTCGACGCGCTCACCTCGGTCGCGTACGGGCCGGAAGCGATCGTCGTCGTGCTCGCAGTGAGCGGGGTCGGAGCGTTGCGGCTCGTCCTCCCCATCACGCTTGCCATCGTGGCGCTGCTCGCGATCCTGGTGGCGTCCTACCGGCAGGTCATCGTCGCCTACCCGAGCGGTGGCGGGGCATACGCGGTCTCGAGGGCGAATTTCGGCGCGAAGGTCAGCGTCCTGGCGGCCGCGGCACTCGTCGTGGATTACACGCTCACGGTGGCGGTCTCGATCGCGGCCGGTGTCGGTGCCCTGACCGCGGCCTTCCCGGCACTCTCGCCGGAGACGTTGCCGATCTGCCTCGCCATCCTGGCGACGATCACGGTGATGAACCTCCGCGGGCTTGGCGACACCGCGAGGGCGTTCCTACTGCCGACGCTCGTCTTCATCGTCGGCGTGCTCGCGATCATCGGCGTCGGACTCGTCCACCCCCTCGCCCTTCACCAGACGCAACCGGGGCACTCCCTGCTTCCGTCCCACGCGCTCGAGGCGGTCGGGGTGCTGCTCGTCCTCAAGGCATTCTCCTCCGGTTGTAGCGCGCTCACGGGCGTCGAAGCGATCGCGAACGGTGTCCCGCTCTTCAGGCCGCCTCGCGTACAGCGTGCGAAACGCACCGAGCTCATGCTCGGCCTCATCCTCGGCGCGATGCTGCTCGGTCTGGCAACCCTCGACCGGCGCTGGCACGTCGGCCCGAGGTCCGGTCAGACCGTGCTGAGCCAGATCATGGCCGACGCTGTCGGTCGGCACTGGGCGTTCTTCGTCGTCTCGATCACGATCACCGTCGTCCTCGCGCTGGCTGCGAACACCTCATTCGGCGGCCTCCCCGTGCTGGCGAGCCTTCTAGGCCGCGACAACTACCTGCCGCACCTCTTCTCACTCCGAGGGGATCGCCAGGTGTTCAGTTTCGGGGTCGTGACGCTCGCCGCACTAGCGGGCGCGCTGCTGATCGCGGTCGATGGCAACACACAGGCACTGATCCCGATGTTCGCCATCGGCGTCTTCACGGGCTTCACGCTCGCCCAGGCGGGGATGGTGCTGCACTGGCGCAGGACCCGCTCCAGAGGATGGCGGCTGCGCGCGTCGCTCAACGGTCTCGGCTCGTGCGTCACCGGGATCGCGACCGTGATCTTCATCATCACGAAGTTCACCTCCGGCGCGTGGGTGGTGCTGCTTGCGGTCCCTTGCTTCATCGTGCTCTTCATGCGGATAAACCGCTACTACCGCGTCGTCCACGAAGAGCTCGGCTTCGGCACGATTCCTGTGATGCCGCATGCGCGCCAGACCTATGTCGTGGTGCCGGTCACCGGAGTCAGCAGGCTCACTTCTCTGGCGCTCAGTGAGGCGCTCTCCGTGGGGGACGAGGTGTTGGCGGTAAGCGTGCTTCTGGAGGAAGAAGGTGCCGACGAGAAGGACGAAGCGCTGCGGACCGAATGGGCGCGCTGGGACCCGGGCGTGCCGCTGCGCGTATTGCGCACGGAGTATGCATCGGTTGCTCGGCCGATCGTCGCGCTCATCGACGAGCTGCATGCGCGTGTGGATCGTCAGATCGTGGTGCTCCTTCCCGTCGTCCGCCCAGACCGACGCCGCTACGCGCTGCTGCACAACCACATCGACACCGTGGTCGCCGAAGCATTGCGATCGCGTGAAGATGTCGTGGTCGCGAGGGTTGTCGTGAGCCTGCACACGGAGGCACTCGACGCCACGCCGACCGGTGGTGGTCACGATCCGGCCCATCACAGCTCGGGCTGAAATTCGTGTGCGACGTGGAAAGACGCAGTCCCGTTTGACGATGACGCCCGCCGCTGGCTAGAACGGTGCTCCCGTGACCGTCCTCTGCGGTTCCTTCGCGGCCGCTTCGGAGTCGGCGCGACGGGGTGTGGCGTCGGCGGCGAAGGCCCTCTCGCCCACCCTGTGCAGCCTCGGAGTGGCAGCGTTGCTCGGTGCAACGCTGTGTTGTGCGGTCGCGCCCGCGGGCGCGAACCCGATCGCGAGCTTGAAGGAGCAGGCGGCGGCGCTCTCTCAGCAGATGCTGTTCGAACAACTCCAGATCGACGGCTTCGAGCAGCAGCACGCGTCGGACATGACCGACGTCGCAGTCGACGACGCACAGTTGAAGCAGTTGCAGACGCAGCTTGTCGTGACGCGTCACCGCATCGGCGAGGATCTCAGCGATCTTCGCAGCGCGGCGATCACGGCGTACGTGGAGGGCGGAACGGAGGTCGACGGCATGAGCGCGCTCTTTGCCGGGAGCCCCACGGAGGGGGCGACCTCGGTGTACGCGGAGGTGATCACCGGAGACCTCACTTCGGCGGTGGCGCGGCTTCAGTCCGACCGGCGCGTGCTGCACTCCGAAGAGACGGCGCAGCAAAGAGTTGCAGCGGATGCCCAGCGCGAGCTGAGCGGCGCCGGCGCGGCGCTCAGCTCGGCTGAATCGACCGGAGTCGCGCTCAGCCAGCAACGCGCCGGCGTGACCGGCGCGCTCGCGGTCGCCATCGCGCAGCAGGACGTGCAGGAGCAGCAGCAGGCGCTGCAACAAGAGCAGGCACAGGAACAGGCACAGGCGCACGATGCCGTCATGCAGGCGGCGGAGGCGCCCGCCAGGCCGAACGGGCTGAGGGTGACGACGCAGGCCACAGCGACAGGCGTGTTGCCGCCGTTGAACTCGTTCTTGAGTTGTGTGATCCAGGCGGAGTCCAGCGGTGACTACCAGGCGGTGTCTCCGACAGGACAGTACATGGGCGCCTTCCAGTTCTCGCAGCCGACGTGGAACGAGGCCGCACAGCTTGCGGGGATACCGACACTCGCCGGTTCGCTGCCTTACGAGGCGTCGCCGAGAGACCAGGACCTGCTCGCCATCGCGCTGTACAACGCAGACGGTGAACAACCCTGGTACGACCCCTGTACCAGCTAGCTGCACGGCGGGAGTCGTCGGCCGCGCGCCCTCGGGTGCCCGAGAAGGGGGGGGAGCGCTCTTCGCGTTGGCACCGACCGCGTCGTGCGCCCGATCGCGTATGGTGCCGTCCGTGGTTACAGGAATGAAGGGAGTGGCCGTCGTCACCGGGGCGACGAGCGGCATCGGCGAGGCCACCGCACGGCGCCTTGCCGCACTCGGGTTCGATCTGGTGGTCGGCGCACGCCGGGAGGACCGGCTCCGCGCAGTCGCCGAGTCGATCGGTGCGCGCTGGGCGGTACTGGACGTCGCCGACCCCTCGTCGGTCGCCACGTTCTGTGCGGGAATCGACGCGTGCCGCGTCCTGGTGAACAACGCAGGGGGCGCGCTCGGGCTCGACCCGATCGAGCAGGCGGACGAGCTCGAATGGCAGGCGATGTACGACGTGAACGTCCTGGGCACCCTGCGCATGACCAAGCGGCTCCTGCCCCTCCTCGAGGCGAGCGGGGACGGTCATGTCGTGACGATCGGCTCGATCGCAGGGTACGAGGTCTACAAGGGCGGCGCGGGGTACAACGCGGCGAAGTTCGCAGAGCGAGCCTTCTCCCGTGCCCTGCGGCTGGAGCTGCTCGGTCGCCCCGTCCGGGTGTCGGAGATCGACCCGGGCATGGTGGAAACCGATTTCAGCAGGGTCCGCTTCCACGGGGACGAAGCCCGCGCAGAGGCCGTCTACCGAGGCATGACCCCGCTCAGCGCAGACGACATCGCAGAGTGCGTCGCATTCGCCGTGACGAGACCTTCCCACGTGAACATCGACACCCTCGTCGTGCTGGCCCGCGACCAGTCCGGGGCGACGACGGTCTACCGGCGCGAGGCGGGCAGTTGAGCGGCCTCGACGGTTTCCTCGCCCGCGTGGATGCACGCGCCGCGGAGCGGCTTCACAGCATTCGCGACGCGCGACGCGCTGCGCGAAGGCGCCTCCCCACGGTCGTCTTCGACTACGTGGATGGTGCCGCGGACGACGAGGTGACCTTGCGGAGGAACGAGGACGCGTTCAGAGCGGTCACGTTCCGCCCGGAGATGGCGTCGGGGATAGTCGAACCCGCGCTCGGCGTCACGGTGCTCGGGAACGCGGTCGACTTCCCCGTGCTGCTCGCGCCGTGTGGGTTGACCCGGCTCATCCATGCCGACGGCCCTTCCGGGGTGGCGCGCGCGGCGGCCTCGCGAGGCACGGTGTCGGTGCTGAGCACCGTCGCCGGGAGCCCGGTCGAAGCAGTCGTTGCCGAGTCGGGCGCCCCCCTGTGGTTCCAGCTCTACGCGGCGGGCGGGCTCGATGAAGCCGACCAGCTCTGCGACCGGGCGGCGGCGGCCGGCGTCGAGGTGCTCGTCGTCACGGTCGACACGCCGACGATCGGGAACCGCGAGCGCGACGTCCGCAACGGGGTCTCCCCTCCCCTTCGCATCGACGCGCACAATGCGGTCCCGCTCGGCGTCCAGGTGCTCGCCCGTCCGCGCTGGGCCGCCCAGCTCGCAGCGACGGGGATCCGCCTCTCAGGTCGGGGCGCGGGACCCCCAGGTCGGGGCGGCGGGTTGCTCAGCTCGGTGGCGTCACCCTTCTCCTGGGACGATCTGGTGCACCTCCGCAAGCGCTGGCACGGCTCCTTCGTCGTGAAGGGCATCCTCTCGGGTGCCGATGCCCGCAGGGCGGTGGAGTCCGGCGCGGACGCCGTCATCGTGTCGAACCACGGCGGTCGGCAGCTCGACGGCGCACCGGCAACGCTCGACGCCCTCCCTGGTGTCGTCGCCGCTGTGGGGGGCGACGCACAGGTCCTGCTCGACGGTGGCGTCCGCCGAGGCGCGCACGTGGTGGCCGCTCTCGCTCTCGGGGCACGAGCGGTGTTGATCGGCCGCCCGTACCTCTTCGGTCTCGCCGCGGCAGGGGAGCGCGGGGTGGAGCGGGTCCTCGACATCCTGCGCGCGGAGATGCGGCGGACGATGGTTCTCATGGGTTGTCCGTCGGTAGAGCGGCTCGGACCCGACTGGCTCGAGGCGCCTCGTCCCTAGGGGGCACGAGGCAGGCACAGGCGACCTCGTCAGCGGTAGGAGAATGTCAGCGCATTGGACGTCCCGCTCGCGGTGACGACCGTCAGGTGCATTGCGGAGGGGAGGGCGCCGAGATCGGGCACGGTCACGGAGCAAGACGACTGGGTGGCGCAGCTCGTGGGTGCATCCCTCCCGTTGAAGTACGCGAGCACCTGGCCGTTGCCGCTGAACAGGCCCGAGCCGTGAACTACGACGGTCTCGCCGGCAGCTCCCGAGGCAGGCGACACGGAGAGGAGGTGGGGGGCAGCGCCTGCGGGAGCTGGAGCCGTGGTCGTCGAGGTCGACGTCTTCTTCTTCGGCGCGGTGGCGTGGGACGTGCTGCGCGGATGTTGGTCGCTCACCCCGGGCGTCGTTCCCGAGGCGGTGCCCGTCGTGTGGCCCCCGGTGCCCGTCGTGTGGCCCCCGGTGCCCGTCGTGTGGCCGGCACCTCCGGCACCGGAGCGGCCGCCCGTGGTCTTCGACGGCGTGGTCTTCGACGGCGTGGTCCTCAGCGCGAGCCCCAGCGCAAGCCCGACGACGGCCAGGACCAGGACGCCGATCGTGACGGTCACGAGCACTGAACGCATTCTGCGGTCGTCGAGCCACGAGCGTCCGAGCCGCCACCTCGTTCCCCACTCATCGCGGCCCGCCGTCCCGTCCGCGACGGGCCGGTGAGCGGGAGCTCGTGTCCCTGCAGGACCGCCGCCCGAGCGGGCCGGCGACGTGCGCGTCACGTTCCGAGGCGGAGCGCTCGTGGTCGAGCGCGCGATGAGGCGACGCGAGCCGGTCTCTTCGTCCCCGTCGGTCCACTCGGACGCGTTCGAGGACTCGCGTGCGCGACTCGCCGCGCTCGCCATTGCCGCGAGCGCCCGGCTGTGCGGCTCTCCGGCCCGACGCTCGCGCACCTCGGGCCGTGTCCTGGGGCCGCGGTCCATTGCCCCTACCGTTTCCCGCGCTCCCGACGCTTCACACCACCATGATGCGTCCGGGTCGAACCGGGGTGGCAGCGCGCCGCCTGAGCTGGTCAGCTCCGGCGCTCGCCCGCCACCTCGAGGACGAACGGCCAGATCCGCGGCCCGAGGTAGGGGCCGGCCGAGGCGCTGAAGTGCACCCCGTCGGGCGAGCGCACGACCACACCCCCGAGGACGCGATGGAACACCCCACCGGGGCAGACGAGCGCGTCGAGACCGAAGACCGAGACGCGACCGCCGGCTTGCGCGGCCACCTCGTCCACGATCCGGTTGTACGCGTCGAGGCGCGCCGACGCGTCTGTGGGCCACGGCTGACCGTCGGGTTGTTCTCCGGAGTCGAAGCACGGCGCGGTCATGAGGACCGCCTTCGCGCCGTCGGCGGTTGCCAGTTGCACGGTGCGTCGCAGCTCGCGGGCCACGTACGCCGCGAAGGCGGGATGGAGGATGTTCGTCCAGTGTCCCTCGAACGTGCGTGTGACCATCTCCCAGCGCCCCACCAGGATGATGACCACGTCAGGCCGGTCGCGTGCGACCCATGCGCGGTACCAGGCTGTCCAGCGCTCGCCGTCGGGCGTGGTCGTGGACACCCCGTAGGGGGTCGGCACGGACTCGACGCGCGGGGTGCCGGGGGGGACGGGCGACGAGTTGCAAGGGCGCGCGACCGTCTGGACCTTCCCGGTCACGCGCACCTGACGCCCGTCGGTCACGCCGCAGCCGAGGATCGCCACGTCCCGTTGTGTGATGCCGTAGTGAGCTGCGTCCTCGGACAGGGCGATACCGAGCGTGAGCGCCGTCGAGTCGCCGATGGTGAGCACCCGCAGCGCACCCGGGTGAGCCGACGGTGCGGCGGCAGCCGGCGCTGTCGACTGGGGGACGGTCGCGACGAGGACCACCGCCGCGCTGAGGGCGATGCCCGCGGGGGCGGCGAGCCACGCACGCGGGCCCCGAAGGAGGTGTCCACGGCGGACCGGCCGCTCGAGGAGGAGGAACGACGCCGACGCGACGACGATCGTGAGGGCGCAGCGGAGCGCGAAGAGCGCCGCCCCCTGCAGCCCGGTCCTTTGGCCGTCCACCCAGAGGAAGAGGGGATAGTGCCACAGGTAGACGCCGTAGGAGATCCGACCGAGATCTCTCAGAGGTCGAGCGGCGAGGACTCGGGCGAGCGCGCCTGCGGGCAGGCACACGGCGGCCGCGACCACCGCCGCGGCACACACCGCGACGACGAGGAAGCCACCTTCGTACAGGAACGGCGACGTCCCCGTCGAGGTCCCCCACAGCGCCGCGGAGCCCGCGACGCCGACGAGCCCGAGCACGGAGATGACGTTGCGCGCGTGTCGCGACGCCGGCAACCAGGCGGCCTCGTCCCCGGTCGTCTTGCCGCGTCGCCGAGCGACCAGCGAGAGGCCGACGGCGAGAGCGGCGCCGGCGAGCAGCGCTTGGGCGCGCGTGTCCGTCCCGTAGTAGAGGCGTGTGAGCGACGCGCCCTCTCGGTAGAGCAGCGCCATCTCGACGGCGGAGCCGAGCGCTCCGGCCACGCAGACCCACAGGAGGGTGCGCAGGCCCCGGGTCCGGGTGAGCACGAGCAGCACGGCGATCGGCCAGACGAGATAGAACTGCTCTTCGATCGCGAGGGACCACGTGTGGGTGAGCGGCGACGGCGGCGCGCTCTGGGCGAAGTAGGTGGCTCCGGCGAAGATGAAATGCCAATTGGCGAAGTAGAGCAATGCCGAGAGCGCGTCGCCCCGCAGCCCCGGGTAGGTGCCGGCCGGCATGGCGAACGGCGCGACGCAGACCACGAACACGACGAGCGCGAAGAGCGCCGGGAGCAACCGGCGCGCGCGACGAGCCCAGAAAGCCCGGAGAGCGATCGTGCCCGTCGACTCCCATTCGCGCACCAGGAGCGACGTGATCAGGAACCCGGAGAGGACGAAGAAGGCGTCCACGCCGAGGAAGCCGCCGGGCAGCCACGAGACACCGCCGTGGAACGCGAGGACGCCGAGGACCGCCACCGCGCGCAGGCCGTCGAGGGCCGGCGAGTAGGAGAGGTGTGCGCCGCCGGCAGGGCCGCCGGGCGCGGCGCCTACGGCGTCACCCGGGGACCCGACCGGAGGCGACGGAGACTGCGCTCCCGTTGCGGCGAGGGTGGCAGGGACCCGGCGTACGTCGACTCGGCGCACGCCAAAGTATCTTCCTCGGCCCTCCGACCGCGAGGGCGGCGATGACGGTCACCCCGGAGCGGCGCGGATCCGCCGCGTAGCCCGGAGCGGCGCGGATCCGCCTCGTACCCCAGGGCGGCGCGGATCCGCCGCGGACCCCCATGCCTCCCGGGTCCACCGTCGGGCTACCAGCGACCCCAGTGCACGACGTCGTCGAAGGGTCGGCGGTTCGGGTGCCGGATCGGGCGGAGAGGGCGGTCCGCGGGATATCCGAGCGCGATGAGGTAGGCACAGAAGTGGTCCTCGGGGAAGCCGAGCACGCGCCTCGCGTCTGCCTGGTCACCGACACCGGCGTGGCCGGACCCGATCCCGAGATCGGCCGCGGCGAGCATGATGTACGCCGTCGCCTGCCCGAAGTCGTACTGCAGCCGTTGCGCCTGTGCGTCGTCCTCCGGTTCGGCACCGACCAACGCGATCGTCGCCGCGGATGTTGCGACGTGTCCCGCGCCACGCCAAACTCTGGCGAGCTCGGTCAGCTGCCGTCGATCGGTCACCACGACGAAGTTCCACGGCTGCCAGTTCGACGCCGACGGTGCGCGCCTGCCGGCTTCGAGGACCCGCTCGAGATCCGCCCTGGTGACCTCCTGATCGGTGTACTGGCGTACGTTGCGTCGTGCCCTGATGGCGTCCCAGGTCTCCATGGCGCAGGTCTAGCAGCCCCGGCCACGCCCGTCCTCGCCGAGCATCTCGCTCGGCAGCCCCGAGGAGTCGCGGCAAAGATGCCGGTGTGGATCTCGAGACGACCGGCGTCCGATGACAGCCCCTGTCCTCCACCCGGACGTCGCGCCCTTCGGGGTCCTGCTCGGCACGTGGTCCGGGCGTGGGCATGGCGACTACCCGACGATCGATCCCTTCGACTACGACGAGACCGTCACCTTCTCGCACTCCGGCAAACCGTTCCTCGCGTACTCCCAGCGCACGCTCCACGCCACCGAGGGCCGGCCGCTCCACGCCGAGACCGGCTACTGGCGGCTTCCCCGGCCCGGTTGGGTCGAGCTCGTGGTGAGCCACCCCACCGGAGTCGCCGAGCTCGGGGAGGGACCGTTCGACGGGTCGGCCCTGCGGATCCGGTCGCGCGCCGTGTCCTGCACCGGGTCTGCGAAGCAAGTCGTCGCGATCGAACGGGACATCGACGTCTCGGACGACCGGATCACCTACGTCCTGAGAATGGCGGCTGTCGGGCACCCTCTCACCCGTCACCTCACCGCCGAGCTGCGTCGCGTCGGGTAGCTGATCGTGCGCCCGTCGAGGTCGCCGCGGCCTCCGACGCGGTGAGGACGGCGACGCTCGACCGCCTGCTCGTGCGGGCCCGCAGCGCGCGGGCGGCGGGCCCTACCCTGTGTAGTCCTCCTTGCTGTAGGGGAGGCCGGCGGGTATGAGCAGCTCGCAGGTCGCCCGCGCGCGGACGAACTGCGGAGACTTGGGATCCATGCTGGAGGGGATCGGGAAGGTCACCTGGCTACCTGTGAAGGTCGGGTCGGGGAAGCCCACGATGCCGTGGGATCGCATGCATGCGGCTGCCTTCAGGTAGTCGGTCCGGTCCTGCGGGGTGAGGTTCGGGGCCGGCGCTTGACGCGGGGCGTACTTCGCGCAGGTTCGTGACGCGGCCTGAAAATGGGGTGTGGAGACCAGTGTCTTCTTTGTGATCGTGATGTGCTCGCCGGCGACGGGCTCGGGGAACTTCGCGACGCCATGTGCCCGCATGCATTTGGCGAACTTGTCGACTTCTCGGGCCGTGCTCCCGTTGCCGGACGACACGTGGCCGTCCGTCCCTGTGGCAGCGGACCCGGCGGGTGTCGCGGCGGTCGTGGTCGTGGTCGTGCCGAGGCTGGCGACCGCAGCCTTGGGTGACCCGCCACCGCAGGCGGTCGCCGACAGCGCGAGGCCGACGACCACGGGGGCCGCGAGCAGGAACCGCCCGCGCCGGCGCGCCGGGTCCCCATGACGGAGGTTCACGGAAGGTCGACGAGATGCAAGATACTCAGTATCCTACCCAAGGACGCAGGGTCGGTCCACCTCGGCAGGCCCTGTCGACGAGTTGGGGCCCGGTGGTACCGTGGGTCCGAGTCCTCGGCGGGGCGCGGCGAGTCATCCGGGCCTGGACGGCTTCCGGCATCGTGACGAGCCGACATGCCGACGGGACGCGTGGCGAGGAGGGGCGATGCTGACGCACAAGATCGTTGGCAACGCGTTGCAGCAGGTCGTCTGCCAGGTGGACGAGGGTCAAACCATCTACGGCGAGCCCGGCAAGTTCGTCTGGAAGACGACCAACGTGACCCTCGAGACGAGGCTCACCCAGCCCGTCGGCAACCAGGCAGGCGCGTCGGCGGCCAAGAGTGGTTTGCTGCAGAAGGCCGTCGACGTCGGCAAGCGTGCACTGGCGGGTGAGCACCTCGCTTTCCAGTATTTCACCCCGGTCGGCGGGAGCGGTCTCGTCACGTTCGCAGGCATCCTGCCGGGCGAGGTGCGCGCCCTGGAGCTCGACGGGAGCGGGGGATGGCTCACCCAGCGCCATGCGTTCGTCGCAGCGGAGGCGGGGATCGATTTCGACGTCGCCTTCAGCGGATGGCGCACCGGCTACCGGTCGGGGCTCGGGTTCGTGCTCGAGAAGTTCACCGGCGCGGGAACGCTGCTCGTCTGCGCCGCGGGCAACCTCATCGAGCTCAACCCCGCCCGCTACGGCGGCAAGCTCCAGGCGCACTCCGGCTGCGTCGTCGCGTTCCAGGACTGCCTCAACTTCGGAGTCGAGCATGTCGGCGGTACCGCCGGACAGATGGCGATGACGGGGATCTTCGGCGAGGAGGGCATCAACCTCGTGACGCTCGAGGGTGACGGCACCGTCTATCTCCAGTCGGTCACCATCGAGGCGCTCGCGCACTCGTTGCAGGAGTTCATGCAGGCACCGGGAGAAGAGCGCAAGGGCGGTCTCGGCGGCATGCTCGAGGGCCGCATCTGACGATTGCCCGAGAGGTCGCTGCGCCGGCCGGCACGCACGAAATCGACCAATCCCGAGACTCAAGGAGGATCAACATGGGGCTGATGGACAAGGTGAAGCAGCAGGCCGAGCAGGCGCTGGCGAAAGCCCAGCAGGGTGTGAGCCAGGGTCAGGCGAAATTCGACCAGGTCCAGGCGAAGCGCCAGGCGGACGTGCTCCTGCGCAACCTGGGCGCCGCCTATTACGCAAAGGAACGGAGCGGCGGCCCGCAGGACGCCGTCGACGCGGCGATGAAGATGCTCGACGAGCACGTCGCGGCCCACGGGCCGATCGACACGTCCGCGGCTGCTGCGACAGCGACCCAGACCGGACCTGCGACAACGGGCGCACCGCCGCCGCCGGCGTCGTCGACGACACCGACCTCCGGAGCGAGCGCGGTCGCCGGAAACTTCAGCATCGACGACGTGTCGTGATCGGCAACGGTCCGCGAGGCCAGGCCGCGCCGCGCCTACTGTGCCTCCCACCGGAACCAGCGGATGCCGATCGCCGCGAACACGACGATGTACCCGACGCAGGCCACGATCGAGAGCCAGTCTTGGCTGTTCCACGCCGACAGCTTCAGGACGCCGCCGAATAGCGTCATCACGATTCCGACAGGTGACCAGCGCGAGACCGACTCCCAGAAACCGCCGAGCGAGCCGCTCTGGCCGAAGAGCCCGAGGATGATGAGGGCGATGAGAAGGATCCGTCCCGCGGCATTCACGGTGTCCGCGGATTTCACCAATCCGACCAGCGCCTGGCCGATCGCGACGAAGACCGCCCCACCGAGGACCGAGATCGCGAGCACGAGGAGGTAGTCGGTCGCCGAGAGGGAGATGTGGTGCATCTGCGAAGCGACGATCACCACGATGAGGGCCATCACGAGATTCGCGAGCCCTTGCATCCCGAGGCGGCTCGCCATGATCGTCCACGTCGGTGCCGGGGTGACCCTCAGGCGCTGGAACACGCCGTTTTCACGGTCGCGCGCCACGCCGAGCGCGTACCCCAGGATCGAGACTGAGACAAGGCCGTACGCGATGGCGAGACCCATGACGTACAGCGCGCCGCCGAGATGATGCGTCGCCTTGGAGCCGTTCGTGACGATGAGGAGCACGATCGGCAGGAGGAAACTGAGCAGGAGACGGCGCGGGTTCTTCACGAGGGCCAAGAGATCGGCACGGGCGAGCGAAAGCAGGATCATCTGGAGGCTCGGCCGCAGGGGTACCGTCGGAGAACTACTCACGGACCTCGCTCCCCGTCAGTCCGATGAACACATCCTCGAGCGTGACCTCACCGTGCGCCACGGCGCGAACGTTCGGGTCTTCCCTGTACTTGTCGATCAAGTTCTTCGGCGTGTCCGAGGCGAGGATCGTGCCGTGGTCGATGATTGCGACGCGGTCACAAACCGCCTGCGCCTCTTCCATCGAATGCGTGGTGAGCAGGATGCTGCCGCCATCCGCCCGGATCCGTTCGATCCGACCCCACAGCTGGCGACGCGACTGGGGGTCGAGCCCGGCGGTCGGTTCGTCCAGCAGCAAGAGATCCGGTTCGTGGATGACTGCCACAAAGAGGGAGAGGCGTTGCTGCTGGCCACCGGACAGCTGCTTGAACGGTTTTGCGGCTTCTCCTCCGAGCCCGATCTGCTCGAGATCGTCGGCAATCTGGCTGTCCGTCATCGTGACGCCGTAGAGACCGGCATAGAGGCGGACGATCTGGCGCACGTTGAGCTCGGTCTGGAAGCTGGTCGACTGGAGCTGCACCCCCATCCTGGCCCTCGCCTCGACGGGGTGACGACGCACGTCGATCCCGTCGAGCAGGACGGACCCTTCTCGCGGCGTCAGCAGGCCCTCGATGGCGGAGAGCGTGCTCGTCTTGCCGGCTCCGTTGGGGCCGAGCAGCCCGAAGATCTCCCCTCGGGCTATCTCGAGGTCGAGATCGTCGACGGCGATCTTGGGCCCGTAGGCCACCGTGAGGTGCTCGATGGCGAGTATCGGATCGTCCACGCGCTCCCCCGGGGTGACCTGCGGCGTCACTCGACGCGCCGCCACGGGAAGAGCGCCTGTCTCGGTCGGCTTGGTGACCGCTACCGCGGGCTCCGCGCGGGTTCGTTCTCTGCGCTTTCGCGACTGGGAGACTCCGTAGCCGAGGCGTACCGCGAGGAGCACGACGACAACGACGATCAGCGCCCCGGTGCCGAGCCCATCGCTCGCGATCAGTGTCTCCACCCCCTCGGTCGACGGCGACCAGCTGCTCACGCGACTGCGGGGACCACGTTAGCGCGTGGCACCTGCAGGTTCGTGAGTCGGCTATGTGCCGCGTGTCAACCCCCGTGCGCGTCGCTCCTGTCAGCCTGTGAGTGAGCTTGTGAGGTTGCAGACCTTCGCCGCAGGCTGGAAGCGGGGCGAGTTCTCGATGGACGACGGGATCTTGAAGAGGACCCGTCGCCGTACATTTGGCTGTAGCCGGCTGTGCCGCCTTCGGCTGGCGGCGTGGAGCGGCGCGTCGGCGGCGTCGAGGTGACGACCGGGTCCGGGAAGCCCAGAACACCGTGCTCGCGCATGCACCTGGCGTACGCGAGAGCTCTGGCGTACGCGAGAGCTGTCGGTCCCGACGGACTCGGCGTCTGGGTGACTTTCCCACAGCCCACGCGACGGGCCACGTGGGTCGAAGAGGACGCCAGCAGTGTGTGGCAGTCGGGGTAGATGCGTTTCGTCGAGGAGCGTGGCGCTCCGAGGCAGTCGCTGGGTTACTCCGTTACTCCGCGTCAGCCAGAACCCGCCGGAGAACGTCGGCGAACCCCTTCGAGTCGCTGACGAAGCCCGTGTGGCCTCCTGGAAAGTCGACGACCGGCGTGCCCAGACGTTCGGCCAGCGCGACCGCCGTGCGCCGAGCAAACTCTCCCTCCGAGGTGGTGCCGCCGGCGACGA
>JASHUY010000085.1 GCA_030039755.1 Acidimicrobiales bacterium | reverse complement strand
GGGCGAGGGGCCCTCCGGCGCCGCCGGGACCTCCGGCCGCTGAGGCCGGCGGCGCGCCGCCCCGACGCCTGGCGCAGCCGGATCCGCGATCAGTCGACGCGCAGGCGCCGACGAAGGTCGTCTTGGCGGGACTCGAACTCGTCGAGCGAGATCCGGCCGTCCGCCAGGTCCTCGTGGAGGCGGGCGAACTGCTCGAGGAGCGCCCCCTGGTCTTCTTCGGGCCCGGGGCGGTGAACGCCGTCGGAGTCGCCCCGTTCCGCGCGGCGAGCCAGACGATCTTCCTGTTTGGCCTTCGCCTTCTCCCGCTTCGCCTGATCCCGCTGGAGCTTCCCGACGGTGGTTCGCGGACGTGCCATGGTGACCCCTTCCTCTCGATACTCAGCGGCTCGCCGGCCGGAGCCGGCGGGCCTGCGGCGGAGGTCGGGTCGGTCAGATCACCTTGACGTTGCGCGCCTCGTCGCCCTTGCGCCCGGGCGCGATCTCGAACTCCACCTGCTGCCCGGCCTCCAGGGTCCGGAAGCCGTTGCCCTCGATGTTCGAGTAGTGGACGAAGACGTCCTCGCCATCGGGGCGCGACACGAAGCCGTAGCCCTTCTCGTTGCTGAAGAACTTCACGGTGCCGATCGGCATGATTGCCTTCTCTCTGTCTTTCTTGCTGCACAACTGTGCACAATGCGTTGCCCGGGTGCCGCGGGTGCCGGATCCGATGTCGCGCGTGCCTCCGGTCCCGACGTCGAGCGCTCCGCTCGCGGCCTGTGCAAGGCAGCGACCGCAGGTGGTCCCGGCCGCACGACGGCCGTGAACCGAGCTCCCGTCAGATCGAAAGGCCCACTCGAACAGGAACTCGAACGAGACCCCGCCGGCCCCTTGCCGGCAGCCGGCATGTCAGCCGGCGCTGGAAGCGTACCAGGACTGCCCGGCCCTCCAGTCCCGGCCGCCGGCGGCTGAGCTGAGCGAGCGGAGGCGGTGGGATTTGAACCCACGGTACCCAGGGGGTACAACGGTTTTCGAGACCGTCCGATTCGGCCGCTCTCGCACGCCTCCGCCGTAGAGGTTACCGGGTCCGGGGTGTCCCGAGCTCTTCTCAGGTCCTCCGCGTCGCGAAGAAGTCGCGTAACAGCGGCGCCGCCTGGTCCTCGAGCACCCCCCCGGTCACCGGCAACTCGTGGTTGAGCCGGGGGTCGGCGCACAGGTTGTACAGCGAGCCGCACGCACCCGCGCGCGGATCCGGCGCGCCGAAGACGAGGCGGGCGACGCGTGCAGCGACGAGGGCACCTGCGCACATCGGACAGGGTTCGAGCGTCACGACCATCGTCACGTCGCAGAGCCGCCATGAGCCGAGCGTCTCCGCCGCGGCGCGCAGCGCGAGGAGCTCTGCGTGCGCGGTGGGGTCGCCGCGCCGCTCCCGCTCGTTGTGGGCCCGGGCCACGATCTCTCCTGTCGCAAGCGCGACGGCCCCCACCGGGACGTCGCCGTCCTCTCCGGCCGCGCGCGCCTCTTCGAGGGCGGCGCGCATGGCGGCCTCGTCGGACGTGGAGCTCGTCGGGTGGTCTTCCGGCACGAAGCGGAGGGAGTGGGATTCGAACCCACGGGGGCCGGAGCCCCACGGCTTTTCAAGAGCCGCGCATTTGTCCGCTCTGCCATCCCTCCCCGACGCCTGCTGCGGCGGCGGCGGGCGCAGCGAGGCTACCGTCACCGGACCCGTGGCCGGAGGTCACCACCGTCGGCCACGCGCCTTGCGGTGCGGCGGCGACGGTTCTGGGAGAATCGCGAGCGGTGCCGACGAGCGGGCCCTTCATCGGGCGGGAACGCGACCTTGCCATCGTTGAGCCGATGCTGGCCTCCGCCCGGCCGCTCACTCTCACCGGCCCCGCAGGATGTGGCAAGTCCCGCATGGCGCGCGAGCTCGCCGCCCGTGCTACGGGTACAGGAGAGCGGGATGTGTGTCAACTCGTCGAGCTGGCGACACTTCGGAGCGCCGACGAGGTAGTACGTGCGGTTCTCCGAGCACTCGGTGGACGCGAGCGCGGCGGGCGGACGTCCACGCAGACGCTGTTCGACGTCCTCGCGGGCCGACGCCTCCTGCTCGTCCTGGACAACTGCGAGCACCTCAGGGAGGAGCTCAGGGCGTTCGTGGGCACCTTGCTCGACGCAGCGCCCGAGATGCGCATCCTCCTGACGAGTCGAGAACCCATCGGCACCGGTGACGAGACGGTGTTCCGGCTCGGCCCGCTCAGCCTGCCGGGCGGTGGCAGTTGCGTGTCCGCCGTCGTCTGCTCGGACGCCGGCCGGTTGTTCGTCGACCGGGCCGCGGCGATCAACCCGGCATTTGCGCTCACACCGTCGGCCGCCACGATGGTGGTGCGGATCTGTCACGAGCTCGACGGCCTTCCGCTCGCCCTCTGCCTGGCCGCCGCGCGCACCGTGGCGATCCCGCTCGCGGACATCGCCGACGGGCTCTCGCAGCGCGGCCGTCTCCAAGAGATGACGGGCGAAGCCCCGTTACCGAACCAGCGCTCGCTTCGAGCATCGCTCGATTGGAGTTATCAGTTGCTCGACGAGCAGGAGCAACGGCTCCTTCGTTCCCTCTCAGCCTTCGCGGGCGGTTGGACGGCCCCGATGGCGGGGGCAGTCGCACTGCCTGAGGTGAGCGAAGAACGCGTGGAGAGCCTCCTCGGCTCTCTCGAAGCAAAGGGCCTCATCGTCGCGACGCCCGGCATGGCCCAGCGGCGCTGGACCCTCCTTCAGATAGTGAGAGAGTACGCGTTCTCTCAGCTCGCCGACGAGGAGCGGGACGCGATCAAGAGCCGGCATCTCGCGAGCTTTCGCTCGTACGCCGACGAGGCAGACGGCCGGCTTGGCGAGCCACGAACGCATGCGCTCGTCGACGAAGAGATGCCGAACCTCAGGCTCGCGCTCGAGTGGGCGCTCGAGCGCGAGACATCCAGTGGGCTGCACATCGTGGCCTCCCTCATTCGCCACTGGATTCTTTCCGAGCACTTCGATGAAGCCCGGGAAGCGAGCACTGCGGTTCTCTCGATCCCAGGCGGAGACGCTGCCCTGTCTGCCCGTGCACTCGTGCATTGCGGTGCCGGCGTCGTCGGGATGCTGACCGAGGACTACGAGGCGGCGATCGGCAACACCCGGACGGGCCTCGCCCTCTTGGCACGGGTCGACGACGACACGGCCAGGGCACGCTGTCTGCAGCTGGCCGGTATGGTCCTGATCCTGACGGGCCTCGACCTCGAAGAGGGGTTGCGCAGCATCGACCAGGCCGTCGAGCTGCTTCGCGCGTCTGGGGACGCCGTCGGGCTCGGGTGGGCCCTCGCCACCCTCGCGTACGGCGCAGGAGTGTGCGACCGCTTCGGTGCGGCACGTGCCGCGTACGACGAGTTCCTCCGGATTCCCGGCGTCTCCGAACACGTGAGGCTCCGTACCTGGGCGGAGCAGGCCATGGCTTGGGCCGAGGTCGTGGTCGGCTCTCCCGCACGAGCACTCGCCCATGCCGACCTCGCCCTCGGGCTCGAAGGCGACTGGCCGTCGATGACGCATTTCCAGGGGCTCTGCCACCGGATCCACGCGCTCGCCCTGATGGGGCGGACCGACGAGGCCCTCGACGAAGGAAGGCGGGCGATGACGTCGGCGCGGGAATCCGGCGCGTTGCAGGCGGTCCCGGGGATCGAGCTCGGGCTCGTCATGGCGGAGTTCATGCACGGGGATCTCGGCGCAGCCGGTGATCGGGCTCGGGCACTTGCCGAGAGGGTGCCCCAGGCACACACGCTCGCCCTCTTGCGCGAAGTGCTCGCAGAGATCGCCATCGCACGTGACGACGCTCCCGAGGCGGAAGCCCACGCCCGGGAGCTCGAGGGGATCGCGGCCCGTACCGCCAGCCGCCGCCAACACGCGCTTGCCGAGTACCTCCTCGGCAGGGTGGCGATGCTCAGGCACGACCTCGACCGGGCACGCGAGCTCCTCCAGTCCGCCCTTGGGATCTATGCCGGGCTGGCCTCGAACGCGGCACCGTCGACGTGCTCGACGGGCTGGCGCTGGCGGCAGTGGACGCGGGCGACGCCCAGCGTGGTGCCCGTCTCGCGGGAGCAGCTGCGGTCGCGAGAGCTCGGCTGGGGTGTGCGCCGTGCAGGTCGGTGACCGGCGATCCCGGAGCCTTCCGAGAACACCACGGTCGAGACGCCCGCGCGCGGTGGGACGCCGCGTGGGCGGAAGGCGGTGAGCTTTCCCTCACCGAGGCGATCGCCTACGCGCGCCGCGCCCGGGGGACGCGAGACCGTCCGAACGCAGGTTGGGGAAGTCTCACCCCGGCGGAATCCGAGGTGGCGGAGCTGGCAGCCGTCGGCATGTCGAACCCCGCGATCGCCTCGAGACTGTTCATGTCGCGCAGCACGGTGAAGATGCATCTCTCGAGCGTCTACTTGAAGCTCGGGCTGGCCAACCGAACCGAGCTCGCCCGCGCGATCGGGACGCGGTCGGCCGGCACGGCACCGGCGCGCCGCTGAGGCACCACCGATCGAGGCGTGGCCCGGCCCGCCTGCCTTCACGCCGCCTC
>JASHUY010000084.1 GCA_030039755.1 Acidimicrobiales bacterium | reverse complement strand
TTCGGCCCTCATACGAGCTCTCGGAGCGAGAACCCGCCAAGTGAGCTCAGGGCTCGTCGTCGCCCAGGTGTTCTCGGCGCTCCCCGGCGCGATCCTCGGCGTCCCACTCGGGCTGGCCCTCTTCAAGGTGGCTGTCCATCACGGGACCTTGCCGCCTGCGACGTGGCTGGTCGCAGCCGTACTCGGAGCACTGATCGCCATGGCGGGGCTCACGATCGTGCCGGCTCGGCTCGGCACACGCCGCACGATCGCCGAGGTACTTCAGTCCGAGGCGGCATGAGCAAGGGCCAAGGCGTGTCTCGAACTCGGCTAGTCGCCTTCGACGGGCTTCAAGCCGGACGGCAACAGGCCGTCCGGTCAGTGGCGCAACGCGCTGGAGCCGGCCAGTCCGAGCAGCTCCTCGCTGACATAGCGCTGTGCGGGCCTCCCCCTTCCGGAGGGCACGGCAGGCCGGTACGGGGTCAGGACGCCGGCGTCGGCGAGCGTCCGGAGGGCGGCACCGGCAGCTGGGCGGCTCACACCGAGCGCTTTGGCCACGACGGGTGCGCTGAGCACGAGGTGGCGGGGCAGGAGCTCGAGGACGCGCCTGGCGCCGGCGTCGGAACGCAGGGCGCGGGACTTGCCGTAGGAAGCCAGCTTCTCCTCCCAGCCGACACGGACCCGCTCGACGTCGTCGACGAGTTGCCGCTGCGCCCGACCCGCTCCCGAGACGGCATCGGCGAACCACGCGACCCACGCGCAGGTCTCGCCGGAACGGTACCGAGCGAGCCCGGACGTGTATCCCCCGACGTCACCGGCGAGTCGGACGCTGACAGGCGGAGGAGTGAGCAGCCGGAGTCGTCGAGTGAGCATCCAGGAGACAAGGACACGGCCGATCCGGCCGTTCCCGTCCACGAACGGGTGGATCACCTCGAACTGGGCGTGCGCGATCGCCGCCGTGGCGACGGCGACGAGGTCGATTCTGTGAGGGGGTGGCACACGTCGGCGATCTCGCGAACTCCCTCTGCGCGATTCCGGAGTGTCACGATCAACACCACCCGCCGTTTCGTAGCCCGGCGCCCCGCGTCGGCGCGCTCGCGCCGACGACCGGGGTCGTAGCGCCGCTTGGTCCTCGGCGCGCCTTCCATTCCGGTCCGCTTCATCACGCACGTTGCAACCTTGACAAGAAGCGGCTTCGCCGCGCCTGCGTGCTAAGAGCCGGATAAGAGGAGGCCCAGAGGCGGATAAGAATCGCGGGCTCTCGCAGAAACAGGCCGCTCGACCCTTGCCTCTGGCGGTGGGCTCCCCGACACTGGGCTGATGGCATGGGCGTCGCGCACACGCGTCGGGCGTGCGGGCCATCCTCTGGACGGTCTCGCGCGATCTCCATCGATGCGACGCCGGTCCCGCTGAAATGTGGACTGCGCGAACAACCCGTTTCCGGCACCGTGGATCGCGACTGGCGGCGCTGCTGTCTGCTGCCACCATCCTCGCTGGAATGGCTGCTGCCGCGTCATCGGGAGTTGCGTCGGCCAGTCGCGGGGCCTCCGCGCGCAACGTGCTCGGGTCGACTGCGGCGCGAGCACCCAGACCGCGACGCACAGCCGCGGTGAGGCCCCTCTCCGAGACGCCGGGCCCGCCCGATGAGGGTCCCGACCTGCGGCTGCCACGATCGCAGGACGACGGCGTGTCCTCCGGGGACGACTCGGCGAATTGGGCGGGAGAGATCGACGTCGGCGCCGCGTACAGCTCGGTCGCCGGGGAATGGACCGTTCCTGGAGTCGCCGCCTCTTCGACCCTCGAGGTCGCGTCGAGCTGGGTCGGGATCGGCGGCGACGGCATCACAACGTTGATCCAGGTCGGGACCGATTCCGTGAGCGACTACGGGTCGACCACATACGTCGCGTGGTACGAGCTGCTCCCGGCCACAGCGATCACAATTCCAAAGCCGGTGTCCCCCGGTGATGCGATGGCGGCGACGATCGAAGAGACGTCTACGGACCGGTGGTACGTCAGCATCGAGGACGTCACCAAAGGCTGGTCCGCGACAGCCACCTTCACCTACACAGCGGGGCCGGCGAGCTCGGCGGAATGGATCACCGAGCGCCCGTACACATCGAGGACTCGGGCGCTCGCCACACTTGCCGACTTCGGCTCCGTGCGGTTCCACGACTTGCGGGCCAACGGCGCCGACGTCACGACGACCGCCCTCACAGCTGTGGAGATGGCCAACCCCACAGGGCAGATCGTCGCCTACCCCGCAGGGGTTACGACCGCGACAACAGGCAGCTTCACCGACTACTACGGCGCGCCCTCGACATCGACCCCATCGTCACCGGGGCTGACAACACCACCGGAGGCGGCCCCTACCGTCACAGGTGTGACGCCGTCATCAGGACCGACGGCGGGCGGCACCGTGGTCACGGTCACGGGGGCCGACTTGGTCTCGGGGGCGACGGTGCGCTTCGGGACGAAGGCGGCGACCCATGTCACGGTCGTGAGCCCCACGAGGATCACCGCCACGAGTCCGGCCCACTCCGCCGGCCCGGCCGACGTGACCGTGACCATCCCCGGCGGGACGAGCGCCCCATCGCCCGCGGCCGTGTTCGAGTACCTGGCGCCGAAGACGACCTCCGTCTCGCTGCACGAGGGACCGACGGCGGGCGGCACCGTGGTCACGGTGACGGGGGCCGACTTCGTCCCGGGGGCGACGGTGCGCTTCGGGACGAAGGCGGCGACCCATGTCACGGTCGTGAGCCCCACGAGGATCACCGCCACGAGTCCGGCCCACACCGCCGGCCCGGCCGACGTGACCGTGACCATCCCCGGCGGGACGAGCGCCCCATCGCCCGCAGCCGTGTTCGAGTACCTGGCACCGCGGGTGACCTCCGTCTCGCTGCACGAGGGACCGACGGCAGGCGGCACCGTGGTCACGGTGACGGGGGCCGACTTCGTCTCGGGGGCGACGGTGCGCTTCGGGACGAAGGCGGCGACCCATGTCACGGTCGTGAGCCCCACGAGGATCACCGCCACGAGTCCGGCCCACACCGCCGGACCGGTCGACGTGACCGTGACCATCCCCGGCGGGACGAGCACCGCCTCGCCGGCCGACGTGTTCAGATACCTGCGCTGAGCGGGCCACCACCGACCGGGAGCGACAGCGCGGAGACGACGTCCTGTCCATCCGACCGCGCATGCGATGTCCACGCGGTCGTGCAGCCTGCCTCGGAGCCGGTCCCGCCTGGGTTCAGGACGGCGCGCGAGCCAGAACGCTCCCGAGGAACTTCTTCGTCCTCTCCTCGACTGGGCGCTCGAGCACGTCGCCCGGAGTTCCCCGCTCGACGATCGCGCCACCGTCCATGAAGATGACGTCGTCTGCGACGTCTCTGGCAAAACCCATCTCGTGGGTCACCACGATCATCGTGATGCCCTGGTGGGCCAGCTGCTTCATCACGTCGAGCACCTCCCCGCAAAGCTCGGGGTCCAACGCGCTCGTAGGCTCGTCGAACAGCATCAGCTCAGGCTGCAGCGCCAGCGCCCGCGCGATCGCCACGCGTTGCTGCTGGCCACCGGAGAGGTGCGCCGGATAAGACGTTTCCTTGTCGGACAGTCCGACTCGGGCGAGGAGCCCCCTGGCCCGTTCGAGGACCTCCGCCTTGGGCTGCCGCAGCACCCGGATCGGCGCCTCGACGATGTTCTCGAGCACGGTCATGTGCGGGAAGAGGTTGAAGCGCTGGAAGACCATTCCGATCTTCGATCGTTGGAGCGCAGCCTGCTTGTCGGTCAACTCGTAATGCCGGTCCCGGTGCTCTCTGAAGCCGATGATCTCGCCGTTCACGTAGATCCTCCCGGCGCTCAGACGTTCCAGCGCGTTGATGCACCTGAGCAGGGTGCTCTTCCCGGCACCGGAGGGGCCGATGATGCACGACACCGTTCCTCGATTCACCACGAGGTCGATGTTCTCGAACACCGTCGTCGTGCCGAAGCGCTTGGTGGCCTTCACGACCTTGAGGAACTCGTCGTCCATTCCCACCGTCGGATGGCCGTTCGATGTGGTCGGGACCGACACGCTCACCGCCGGTGCTGCATGTTCAGGCTCAGCATTGTGATCTGACCTCTGCCGAAGTGCCGCTCGAGGTAGTACTGCCCGACCGACAGCACCGTGGTCATCAGGAGGTACCAGAGGCTCGCGACGATCAAGAGGGGAATCGTCTCGAAATTACGCTGGTAGATGAGCTCCACGGAGTAGAGGAGCTCCGCTATGGCGATCACGCTGCACATCGAGGTGGTCTTCAGCATTGTGATCACCTGGTTCCCCGTCGGGGGGATCACCACTCGCATCGCCTGCGGCAGGACGACCCGGCGCAGGAGGAGCCGTTGGTGCATGCCGAGTGAGCGCGCCGCCTCGATCTGGCCGGCGTCGACAGCCATGATCCCCGACCGGATGATCTCCGCCATGTACGCCCCCTCGTTCAGACTGAGGCCGACGAGCGCGGCCACCAGCGAGGTCAGCACGTGAGTCGAGGTGAACGAGGCGAAGGACGGTCCGAACGGGATCCCGACGGAGATCTTCGGGTACAGGGCGCCGATGTTGTACCAGAAGATGAGCTGTACCAGCAGCGGCGTCCCCCGGAAGAACCATATGTAGAGCCTGCTGGCGTTGGACATGAGCGGGTTGGGGGACATTCGCATCACCGCGACGACGATCCCGATCACGATGCCGGCCGCCATGGACACGACGGTGAGGATGATCGTCAGGCGCACACCCGAGAGGACGAGCGATGTGAAGAAATAGTGGCCGACGGTGCCCCAGCCGAACGTCCCGTTGGTGACGAGGCCATGGACCAGCATCGCGATCAAGAGCCCCACGACGACCGTGGCGATCCACCGGCCGGGACGCGGGACCGGGCGCGCCTTGATGACCCATTCGTCGGATGTCGACGTCTCCGGGTCGCCACCGTGTCGCTGCCGGAGCGCCCGCGTGAGCCCCGTGCCGAGGAGCGGCGCCACCCGGCGCACCTCTCGTCGAGGCTCGGTCTCGGTGTTCTTCACTACGGACGCTCAGGCACTACGCACGCTCAGGGCTTCCCCGGGGCGGCCACGGATCCTCGTCGGCTCGTCGATCGGGCGCGACAACGGTGACAAGGGCCGGCTCCTACTTCACGACCGCCGAGTGATGGATCCCTCCCGAAGAAACCCCCCAACGCTTGAGCGTGCGTGCGTATGTCCCCTTCTGGATCAAGACGTTCATGGCTGCTGCCATCGCCTTGGCCAGGCCGGGGAGATGCTTCGAGACGACGATCCCGAGCGGGGCGATTGTGAAGTCCTTTCCCCCGAGCTTGAACTTGGTGGGCTGCTGTTCGACGAGGTACTCGGCCTGCGGCGAGCCTGTCCACCCGACCTGGGCGCGTCCGCTCTCGATCGCCAGGGTGACGGCGGCTTCCGTCGGGTAGTCCTGGATGTCGATCTTGGCCTTGCCGGCGGCCGTGCACTTCTTTGTCTGAGCCCGCGCCGCTGTCGCCTCGATGGTCGCGGCGAGGACCGCCACGCTCAGGCCGCAGAGTGCTGTCTTGGAATTCACCTTCAGGGTGCTCGACTTGCTCAGGAAGAACTGTGTCCCCGCCAGGAAGTCAGGGACGAACTGCACGATCTTCTCCCGTTGCGCGGTGATCGTCCATGAACCGGGGCTTATCTGGGCCCGGCCCGACTCCACGCTCGGGATGTCGTCTGTGTTGGTCGCCGTGAGGTAGGAGACCTGGAGATGGAGCAGCTTGACGATCGCGTTCGTCAGCTGGATCTCCCACCCCGTGTAGATCTTCCCTGTCTTCTCGAGGAATTCCGCCGGCGGATACGGTGTCGTGATCGCGACGATCTTCCCGCTCTTCCGAATCGACGCTGTGACCAGGGTGGCCGGTGTGGGCCCCGATCGTTCGTTCGCGTCAGCCGTGCCGGAGCTCCACCCACCTGCCGTGAGCGCGGCCGTCACCAGCATGGCTGCGAGAGGCGCGCACGACAGTCGCACGACGTTCCGCACCTTCAGCCGACCTCGGTAGTTCACTGTTGGTCCCCCCTTTGTCTGATTCATCGCGTGCATCGCGCGCATCGCGCGGGTAGGTGTGGGCTGCTCGCTACGCCTTCTCGTGCGCGGCGAAGCCCGCGGACAGGACAGGCTCCTCGGAGGAGTACGGGAATTCGGGGCGGATGGGAAAGCCCTCTTGGAACCGACTGGGCCGGAAGGGGGTGATGTCGACGGTGCCGTTGCGGTGCCCTTCGATGAGCGCGGCGACCGCCTCCCCGACCGCGGGAGAGATCTTGAAGCCCGTCCCCGAGAACCCGACCGCCAGGACGAGCCCGTCCAGACCCGGCAACGCTCCCAGCAGTGGCCGTGAGTCGGGGGTCATGTCGTAGACCCCGGTCGTACCGCCGGCAATGCCTGCGTCGAGGAACCTCGGAGCCCTGCGCGACGCCGTCTCCACGACGTGGACGAGCCTCTCGGGGTCCGCGGAAGCCGGCACGTGATCGGGGTCGTCGACGGTCCCGCTGTCGTGGTGCCCCCCGACGAGGGTCCCGTATCCGCCGCCCTCCGGCCTGAAGTAGACGTCCGTGATCACGTCTGTGCACGCCACCGACGCACCCTCGCCCTGACGGTGGCGGAGAACCGCCACCCGTGAGGACTCGAGCTCGATCGGGACCTCGATGCCGGCCCGTTCCAAGAGGGGGGGAGCCCAGACGCCCGCAGCGAGCACCACGATGCCGGCGGACAGGACCCCGTCGGCCGTCTCGACTCCGGTGATCCTGTCGCCTCGACGAACGAGGCTCGACACGGGGGTCTTGGCTCGGTACGTGACGCCTCGGTCCCGGGCTGCGGCGAGCAGGTCGCCGGCGACCGCGGCGCCGTCCCCGTAGCCACCCCGTTCCTCCCAGGCGGCGAGCTCGATGTCCTCCGTCCACAGTTCCGGGGCGATCGCGGCCAGCTCCTCAGCCGTCACGAGCTCGACCTGCGCCCCGAGCGCCTTCTGGATCTGGACGTTCGCGCGGAGATGGGGCGCCTCCCGCGGCGGGACGATCTTGACCCAGCCCGTCTCGCGAACGACGGACGGTCGCCCGACAAGGTCCGGCCACGCGTCGAACATCCGGCGGCTACGCAGGGCCAGCTCGACCTCCGGCGGGAACGCGTAGTGGGTCCGCACGAGCGCGGAGGACCGGCAGCTCATCCCCGACCCGACCGCGTTGCGATCCACGACCTCCACGGCGCCGAGAGCACGGTCCGCCGCGTGGAACGCCACGGACGACCCGATGACCCCCGCCCCGACGACGAGGACGTCCGGGTTCACGAAGACGGGCCGGTCGCGGCGTCGCGGGTCATGCCTGCCAGTCTCCCACACCGGAGAGCGCCGGCTCCGGGGGCCCCACATGCGATGATGCCGGGGACGGTCCGCGAGCCAGGAGGTCGCCGGTGAACGGGGTGACGGAGTTCGTCTTCGGCGTCGCGGTCGACTGCGACGACCACGAATGTGGCCAGCTCCGCTCTGCGGTCGTCGACCCCGTCAAGCTCGAGATCACCCACCTCGTCGTGAGACCGAGGGGCCGGGAGGACGACGGGCGCCTCGTTCCCGTCGATCTCGTCCGGACCTCGACCGCACAACGCGTACGACTGGGCTGCACGCACGCGCAGTACGAAGCGCTCGACGGTGCGCAGACGACCGACGTCTTGCCGGGGCCCGGCGACGCGGAGCTCCGCCAACAGACGATCGACACCGTGCTGGCCTACCACGTCTACGGGCACCGGCCCGACCTGGGCATCGTCACCGCGAACCCAAGCAGGCGCACAGAGCCGGTGACCCTCACCCACGACAACCTCCCGTCCGGCGAAGGCGAAGTCGGACGCGGACAGCACGTCCATGCGTCGGACGGAGACATCGGTCACGTGAGAGGGCTCCTCGCAGGCGCAACAGGCCATCGAGTGACCCACGTGCTCCTCGACGAAGGGCATCTCTGGGGCAAGAAGGAGGTCGCCGTTCCGGTCGGCGCCGTGAAAGAGGTCGTAGACAGCGGGGTGTACCTCGGCCTTACGAGGAAGGAGGTCGGCGACCTTCCTCCCGTCGCCACGCGGACTGGCTGAGCAAGGGCTGCCCGCCCGCCCCGACGTTCGATAGCGTCGCACCATGACCGGATCCCCGATGATCGCCCCGGTCGTCGCGGCCCTGGGGGCGGCTCCCTGGCTCGAGGAAGCGGCCGGAATCCACAGCCGCTCGGCGTTCGTCGACGGCGTGCGGTGGGCAGTCGTGCGGTACGCGCCCCGCGCGGAGCGCGACGGGTGGTGCACGGACGGCCACCGCGGCTACGTGATCCACGGTCACATCTCCTACGAGCTGTCCGACGACGACCGTCTCGACGTCCCCGACGGGGCGGCCTTCTGGCTGCCACCCGGTTCCGGGCATCGTGGCGTGAACGGCGACACCGAGACGCTGCTCTTCCTCATCGACGTGCCCGACGAGAGCACAGGTGCCGGGACACGGAACGCCGGGGACGAGACGTAGGGCGGGGTCACGACAGGGAGGAGGGCGAGATCCTCCGGAGCAGGTCGACCGGGTGCTCGGGTCCCGCCGGGGGGTGCTCTCTGCACCAGGCGGCGACGTCGGCGGCCGGCGCCACCCACGCGTCGCCGGGCTCGAGCACGGCATCGAGGAAGCGCCAGACGAGGTCGATCCTGCCCGGGGTGCCGGTGACCTCCGGGTGCAGCTGGAGCACGAGGCACAGCCCCTCCCGTCTGGTGCCTTCCAACTCGAAGCGCCAGTTCTCGAGCACGTCTTCGTACGAGGCGATGCGCGCCTGGCCGGGCGGGATCGCCGGCGCGAAGTTCCACGCGAACGCCAGTCGGTCGTTCATCGTGTGGCCGAACGGGACTTCCACGATCGAGCGGCCATCCCCCGCCGGAACGAGGAACGGGATGTCGTCGCCGGTCCACGACGACGACCATTCGAAGCCTTCGTCCAGCAGTTCCGAGGCGAGGTCCCGCGGCCACTCGCCGGACGGCAGGCGGAAGCCGGGTTCGCCTGGAGCCGGCAGGCCGTCGAGTGCCGCGCGCGCCGCACGGAGGGTGTCGAGGCGCGCCTCTTTCGAGAGCCGGTCGAACCGCTCGAGGCGAAGCCCCCGGCAACCGAGGCCGTGCCCCGCCGAGACGACTTCGTCGAGGAGCGAGCGGTACCGGACGACCAGTGCGCCGGGTACGAACCAGGTGGTCGTCACGTGGCGCTCCGCGAACGCGGCGAGAAGGCGCGCCACCCCGCGGACGGCGCCGTAGCGGAAGATCGAGAGCGTCTTCTCGAGCGACGCCGCCCCGGGATCGGGACCGACCAGCGCGAGCTCGGCGTCGAAGTTCACGGTCACCACGACTGCGAACCGACGTCCTTGCGGCCATCGTCCTGGAGTGGGTACGAGGGCTCTCGTCACTGCTGCCCAACGTGGAGCTCGTCCCCCGGCGTCCCACCACGGGAGGCGAACCGGTCGGCGTGGGTGAGGACCCATCTCGCCACCTCGGTGCCCGTCGCCAACCAGCTGTCCCCTGCCGTCACGACGTGCTGGACGAAACGCTCCAGAACGACGGCCCTCCCCGGACTGGCCGAGACCTTCGGGTGGAACGTCGTCGTCAGCAGGCCGCCGTCGCGGTGCGTGCCGTCGAACTCCTTGCACCAGTTCGATAGCGCCACGCGGTAGGCGGCGATCCGGTCGTGGCCTTTGGGGAACGGGGGCTCCTCCGTGTAGGCGAAGTACGCGTAGTCGTCCAGCTCGACCGGTGCGGGGATCTCGACGAGCTCCGAGACCTTCCCTTCGATCACCCTCCGGTACGGACGATCGTCGTCGCGAAAGGAGCTCGAGTACAAGAACCCCTGTTCGGCGAGGATCCTCGGCGTCTCCTTCTGCCAGTCGCCGGTCGGCGTCCGGAACCCGAGCGCGCGCATGCCGAGGTGCTCTTCGAAGATCGCCTGCGAGCGCTCCAGCACCGACCCCTGTTCCGCGACGGACAGGTCGGCGTACCGCTCGTGCTTGTACCCGTGGTGTCCGATCTCGTGCCCGGACGCGACGATGTCGCGGCAGACGCTCGGCCAGTGCTCGACGACCCAGGCGGGCACGAAGAACGTCGCTCTCACGCCGACCCGTTCGAGCAGGTCGAGGATTCGGGGCACCGCCCGGAACGGACCGTACGCGCCCTGCACGAACAGGCGGGGCATCCGCCAGATGGAACCGTCGACCATTGCGGACCCGGAGGGCCCGTCGACGTCGAAGGCGAGCATGACGCACGAGCGCTTGCCGTCGGGCCAGACCGGGCCGCCGGTCAGCGCCACGGCCGGGGCCCTCGGTACGCGGCGGACCAGGCACGGTAGGCGTCGACGCGGGCCGTGACGGACACGATCTGCTCGTCGACCCGCCGGAACGACGTGCCCCCGGCGGCGTCCCGCCGCTCGATCGCCGACTCGAGCGTCAGGCGGTCGAGCACCCCCGCGGTGAGCCTCGGGTCGACGTCGGACAACCTCGCGGTGTCGGCGTCCGCCAAGGCGGTCCCGTCGCGCTCGCACGCCTGCACGAGACGCCCGGTGATCTCGTGAGCCTCGTTGAACGGGACGCCCTGCTCCGTGAGCCAGTCGGCGACCTCGGTCGCGAGCGTCGAGCGGGCCGCCGCGTCACGGCGCAGCCGGTCCACGTCGAAGCGCAGGGTGCGGACGAGTCCCGCCATGGCCGGCAACACGAGGAGCAGCGTGCCCACTGCGTCCGCGGCCACGTGCTTGTCCTCGGAGAGATCCCGGTTGTAGGCGAACGGCAGCCCCTTCAGTGCGCCGAGCATGGTCGTGAGTAGACCCATCATGCGCGCGGCCCGCCCGCGGGCGAGCTCTGCGATGTCCGGGTTCTTCTTCTGCGGCATGATCGAGCTGCCCGTGGAGTACGCGTCGTCGAGCTGCGCCCAGGAGAACTGGTCGGACACCCACAGCGTCACCTCTTCCGCAAGCCGTGAGAGGTCGATGCCGATGAGCGCGGCGACGAAGAGGAACTCGCAGACGGTGTCCCTGCTCGCCACCGCGTCGATCGAGTTCGGCGCGACGCCGTCGTAGCCGAGGGCGCCCGCGAGCCGCTCGGGCTCCGTCACCAAGGGCGAGCCCGCGAGGGCGGCTGCGCCCAGGGGGGAGAGCGCGGCACGGTCGTCCCAGTCGTGGAGCCTGTCGACCTCGCGCAACAGCGCCTGGCAGTGCGCGAGAAGATGGTGGCCGAAGACGACCGGCTGCGCGGGCTGGAGGTGGGTGAACCCCGGAGCGACGGTCCTTCGATGCGCTCTCGCCTGTTCGAGCAGCGCCACGACGAGATCGAGCACGAGATCGTGCACGGTCCTCGCCTGGTCCCGGAGGTAGAGACGGAGGTCGTTCGCCGCCTGGTCGTTGCGCGACCGCCCGGCCCGCACCTTGCCACCCGTAGACCCGACGCGCTCGACCAACACGCGTTCGAGGAACCCGAAGACGTCCTCGTCGTCCGGGGACGGCCGGAGCGACCCCGTGAGGTACTCGTCCCGCATCTGCAGCAGCGCGGCCTCGACGGCGCGCTGCTCGGATTCGTCGACCACGCCTGCGCTGAGCAGCTGGCGGGAGTGCGCGATCGACGAGGCGATGTCGTAAGGCGCGAGGTCGAACGCCGACGGCTCGGAGCGGGACAGCGCGGCCAGCCGCTGGTCGGGCGCGCCGGCGAACCGGCCGCCCCACAGGCGCCCGGAGCCGTGAGGCGACCCCGCCGCGCCGCTCCGGTCTCCCGCAGCCTCGGCCTTCTCCCCGCCGGCGTACGGAGGTGTCACGACGCCGAGAGCACCGTCTCGACCAGGCTCCCCACGTGCACGACGGGCGCGTCGGTGTACTCCCGGACCACCGCGGTGAACTGTGGGAGGACGGTGCACACCAGCAGGACGCAACCCACCTCCTCCAACGCGCCGCCGGCACCGCTCTCCCGATCGAGCACCTCGCGGAGCCCCGCCTCGAGGCCGTCTTCCGACCAGTCCCGCCGGGTCACCCAGTCGGGGCGGTCGATCCGTGACCAGTCGCCCGCGCCGTCCATCCCGAGCACCCGGACCCGTGTCGGTTGCGGCGTGTCGGCGATCGAACGCCGCCCCGACGCGGTTGTCATGGTGAGCACGAGCACGTCGCGCCGGCTCCACCGGAGCGCGTCCTCCAGCACGTCGAGCGCGCTCAGGATCGTCGGAGTCCCCGGGCGCGGATCCAGCTCCCCCCACGCGTCTGCGAAGTGCCCACAGGTCCCCACGATCATCCGGCAGCGCCCGTCGAGCCTCCGTACCGCCTCCACCACGCCGCGCACGGCCTCTGGCCGCCGCTCCGCCGCCGCTTCCGAAGTGGCGCCGCGCGCGACCGCGTAGACGACCGGGAGAGACCAGTACGCCGGGTGGCTGAGGAACCCCGGGCCCAACCCGGCCGGCGCCACCCACGCCGTCGGGTCCTCCCAATCCACGGTCTCCACGTAATGCTCCGCGTCGAGCAGGACGACACCCAGGACGTCGCTGCCGGGGCTTCCCGCCCCGGCTACGCCCGCGCGAGCCACTCTCGACGACGTGCCGAGCGCGCTCATCGTCGTTCGGCTCCTCCGTCCGACACGTCGATGCTGATGACGGTCGGCCCGTCGGTCGTGACCGCCTCGACGGCACGGGTGCAGAGCTCGTCGACACTTCGGACCGCATGGCCGCGGCCGCCGAACGCCCGACTGAGCGCGGCGAAGTCGACGTCCGGCCGGTCCACTGCCATGGGGGGGATCCCACGCTCCTCCATGCCCTCCCGGATCTCGGCGTAGCCGTGGTTGTCCGCGATCACGACGGGCAACGGGAGGTGCTGCTCGACCGCCGTCAGCAGCTCCTGGGCGGTGAACAAGAAGCCGCCGTCGCCGACGAGCACGACCACCGGGACGTCCGGGCAGGCGAGCTTGGCACCGATCGCCGCCGGAAGGCCGTACCCGAGCGTCGCGTAGCCGGTCGGGTAGAGAAACTGACCCCCGCGCTCCATCGGCCAGAAGTGCGCGGTGCCGAAGTAGGACACTTGCGCGCTGTCGCCCGCGACGATCGTCGCACCCGGCAGTGCGGCGCTGAGCTCCCTGTTGATCGCCTCGTACGGCGCGCCGTCGACGAGCGCCTCCTTCCGCAACGTCTCCCTGACCCCATCTACCGCCTGCGCCCACGTGCTGTCCGGACGGATGGGGGCCTCACCCAGGCGGGCGAGGAGCGCACGAACGGCGGCCGAGGAGTCCATCCGGACCGTCACGGTCGCGCCGAGGTTCTTCCCCAGCTGGTGCGGGTCGATGTCGATCCGCACGACGTCGCCGCCCGTGTGGACCGGGTCACCCCAGAGGTCCGAGTCGCCGAGCTCGCTGCCGATCACCACGACGACGTCCGCCGACCTGAACAGGAGCCGCGTGCCGGGCAAGCGGATCGACGCGCCGAGAGAGAGCGGGTGCGTCTCTGAAATCGCGCCCTTCCCGTTCACCGTCGTGATCACCGGCGCGCGGAGCCGCTCTGCGAGGCGCCGTCCGTCGTCGCCGATGTTCCGTGCGCCTCCACCGAGCACGAGCAACGGCTTGCAGGCAGCCGAGAGGAGCTGCGCCGCCCCGTCGAGCCCCGCGTCGTCGCTCCCCACGGCCCCCGTCGACTCGAAGACGGCGCGCAGGCGATCGACGGCGGGACTACCGGTCGCCTCGTGCGGACGCGACTCCCCCTCGATGACGTCGACCGGCAGCTCGAGGTGGACCGGTCGTCTCCGCGCCCGCTGCCAGCCCGCGAACACCTCGTCCACGATGTCGCCGATCTCGCTGGGGCTCGTAGGCCGGACGCTGGCGGCCACCAGCGTCTCGAAGTGGGCGCCCTGGTCCTTCATCTCGTGGAGCAGGCCGAGATCCAGTCCCTCCTGACCGATCGGCGGCCCCGGCGAGCACAGGAGGACCGGGACGGAGTCGGCGTACGCGGTCGCGGCGGCGGTGCACGCGTTCGTGGCGCCCGGACCGCTCGTCGTGAGGCAGACTCCGGGGCGGCCCGACGCGCGTGCGTAGCCGTCCGCCGCGTAGCCCGCGCCCTGTTCGTGGCGGACTGCGACGTGCCGGACCGGGGACGACGCGAGGTGCCGGTAGATCTCGAGGTTGTGCACGCCCGGGATGCCGAAGACGACGTCTACGCCGTTGCGCTCCAGGGCGGCGACGAGCGCCGCGCCCCCGTTCGCGCGCTCGTCCCTCGAGGACGGCGGGGTCACAGGCTCACTTCGATCTCGGCGAGCGCCCGCGCGAGCGCGCGGCCTGCGCTGTGCGAGAGGCGGTCGACCGCCTCAGGCGAGTACCAGGCGGCGTGCGGCGTGAGCACCGTGCGCGGGAAGCCGAGGACCGGGTCGTCGCGGCGGGGCGGCTCGTGGACGAGGACGTCGAGCGCCGCTCCCGCGAGCGTCCCGTTGCGCAATGCCGTCCCCAGCGCAGCCTCTGTCACCAGTTCCCCGCGCGAGACGTTCACGAGGTAGCTCCCTTCCCGGAAGCGGCCGAGCAGCTCGTGGCCGAACAGTCCCTTCGTCTCGGGGGTGAGCGGGACGTGCAAGCTGACCACGTCGTTCTCCGAGACGAGCTTCCCGAGCGAAGAGACGACGTGCACCTCGCCGGCGGCTCCGGGCTCGAAGAGCGGGTCGTACGCAGACACGATCATCCCGAGCGCGCTCGCGCGCCACGCGACGGCCGCGCCGATGCGCCCCAGCCCGACGAGACCGAGCGTCGTCCCGCGAACGGTGCGTCCCACGCCGGCGTGGTCCCAACTCCCGGCCCGAACGCTTTCGTCGAGCCGCGTGACGCCACGCAGGAGGTCGAGCACGAGCGCAATGGTGTGCTCGGCCACCTCGTCGACACAGTACGGCTCGACGCCGACCACCACGACTCCACGCGCACGCGCTGCATCGGTGTCGACGTGGTCCCACCCCATCGACGTGACGACGATGACACGAAGGCCCGGCAGGCCGTCGAGCGTGGCTGCCGAGACGTCGGTCCCGGGCCCCGAGAGCAGCGCGACGACGCTGCTCCCCGACGGCACTCCCGCCTCGGTGACGACGCCTCCGGCCCACCGTCGGGGTAGCTCGCTCGCCATTGCGGTCGGGTCGACGATGGCGTCGGTCACCGCGATCACGGCCGGGTCGGACATCGGGGAGCAGCTCTCGCGGTCAGACGAGCACGTGGGCGAGGAACTCCGCCGTCCGCGCTTCGCTCGGTTTCTCGAGAACGTTCTTCGCCGGGCCGATCTCGGCGATTTTGCCGTTGAACATGAAGGCGACCCTGTCCGCGGCCTCTCTCGCGAAGCCCACCTCGTGGGTGACGACGATCATCGTACGGCCCTCCTGGGCGAGCTCCAGCATGACTGCGAGCACCTCCCCCACGACTTCGGGGTCCAGAGCAGACGTCGGCTCATCGAAGAGGAGCACCCTGGGGTTCATCGCGAGCGCCCGGGCGATCGCCACGCGCTGCTGCTGGCCGCCCGAGAGCTGCGCGGGATAGGCGGCGACCTTGTCACCGAGGCCGACCCGGTCCAGGAACCCGCGCGCCCGAGACTCGACCTGACCCTTCGGCTCCTTCTGCAACTCCACCGGGCCCACCATGACGTTCTCGAGCACGGTGAAGTGCGGAAAGAGGTTGAAGTGCTGGAACACCATCCCGCACAGTCCGCGCTGGTGGCGGATGACCCGCTCGGGGAGCTCGTGGAGCTTGCCCCCCCGCAGCTCGTACCCGATGATCTGACCGGCCACCTTGATCCAGCCGTCGTCGATTCCCTCGAGGTGGTTTATGCACCGAAGGAGCGTGCTCTTCCCCGCTCCCGAAGGCCCGAGGATGCAGAGCACCTCGGACTCGCGCACTTGGAGGTCCACGCCGCGCAGCACCTGGACGTTGCCGAAGGACTTCGAGACACCGTGGCACTCGACGACGTCGGGGCGACCTTCGGCGAAGGCGCGGTCGGCGCTGAAGTCAAGCGCCACGAAGCTTGACCCATCCGCGGATCACCAGCTGCTCGAAAAGGGTCCTGTTCCTCCCACCGCGCTGGAAGCCGCGGCCGACCTTTCGCTCGAGGTAGTACTGACCGATGCTCAGGATCGACGAGGCGAGCAGGTACCAGGCTCCCGCCACGATCAGCAGCTCGATCACTTGCGAGTTGCTGTAGTAGATCGTCTCCGTGGTGCCGAACAACTCGTTGAACGCGATGAACGCCGCGAGCGACGTGAGCTTCAGCATCCCGAGGGTCTCGTTGCCGATCGTGGGCAGGATCACCCTGAGCGCCTGGGGGAGCACGACCCGCCTCGTCGCCCACGCGCGCGACGCCCCGAGCGACAGTGCCGCTTCGGTCTGCCCCGGCGGTACCGACATGAGCCCACCGCGGATGATCTCGCTCATATAGGCACCCTCGTTGATCCCGAAGCCGAGCAGCGCGGCGAGGAACGGCGTCATGATCTTGACCGTGCTCGCGTCGACGATCCCAGGAACGTGGATGTGCGGAAAGACGAGCGCGAGGTTGAACCACAGGAACAGCTGGAGGATGATCGGCGTCCCCCGGAACGCCCAGACGTAGAGCCAGGCCACGCTGCTGAGCACCGGGTTGTGCGAGAGCCGCATGATGCCGAAGATCACCCCGAGGCAGAGGCCGAGCAGCATCGCGGCCCCGGTGAGCTCGAGGGTCCTCAGGAGCCCGGTGAAGATGACCCGCGTGAACAGGTAGTGCCCGACCACGGACCAGTGCAGTCCCTGGGCGTTGGCCGCCCCGAACGCGAGCAGCCCGAGGATCGTGAGGACGACCGCCGCCGCCACGATCCTCCAAGGATGCTTCCGGCGGACGATCTCGTACGTCGTCCCACCGACGGCCGGCGACTGTGTCAACGGCAGCATGTCCGTGGTCAACTCGGCGCTTCCCTGACCGCGTGCCGGTCCCCACGACAGAAGCCGGGCCACGAGTCACCCCGAATCACGGCTGCGCAGTCCCCTTGTCGATGGTGACGGTCGTGACCGCCTGCTTCTGGAGGTCGAACTGCGCCAACACCTTCAGATAGGTACCGTCCTTGATGACCTGGTCCAGCCCCAGTTGGATCACGTGCTCGAGCTGCTTGCCGAACGCGTTGTTGGCGAAGACGACGCCGTAGAACGTCGGGTAGAAGGTCGGTCCGATCGCCTTGTACTGGCCGGGGTTCGTCTTCTGCAGGTAGTCGACGCTCTCAGGCCCTGCGACCGCCACCTGCGCGCGGCCCTCCTGCATGGTCAGGTTCTGCTGGGCGATGCCGGAGAGGTTCACGAAGCTGAGCCCCTTTCCGGCAGGGCAGATCTTCTTGAACGCCGTCGTCAAGTTCCCCTGATAGAGGGTGGCAGTCTCACCTGCGACCGTGTGGCCGCACAGCTGTGTCACCTTCTTGTAGGTGCTCGCCTCGCTCGTCGGGATGTACAGCTGGGTGCCCGTCTTGAAGTAATCGTCGAAGGTGTTCAGCTTGCGGCGTGTGAGCGAGTCGAAGACTCCCGACCACACCATGTTCGCGCGACCAGATGTCAACGCCGGGAACAGCTCGGCGAATGTCTCGACCGTCACGATGTCGAGAGGAATGCCGATGACCTTCGCCGTCGCCCGGGCGAGCAGGACGTCGACACCGGTCAAGGCCTTGCCTGTGGAGGCCGCCATCTCCATCGGGGGAAAGGTGGGCTCCACGTAGTCCACGATCTTGCCTGCAGCCTTCACCGAGGCCGGAAGGAGGTTGTAGAGGGGCGACTTCTTCGCACGATGCGGAGCGCTGGCACCCGCGCCTCCGGAGAATCCCGTCAGGCCGAGGGTGACGGCTAGGACGAGCGCCGTCAGCAGCGACAACCGTGCGCTCGAGCGCCCTCGGCCACTTCCATGCCTCCGGTTGGACATCTGGCATTCCCCCACCATGTTCTCTTCCCTTCTCAATCGCTTGTTGTCCGGTTGAATCGCTTGTCGACTGGTCGCTTGTTGTCTGGTCGCTTGTTGTCTGGTCGCTTGTCGACTGGTCCTTGTTGACTGGTCCTTGATGACTGGTCGCTTGTTGCGGTGTTCCGAACGGACCCGCCCGTGACGGCACAGAGTAGCTCCGGGCACCTGCTGCCAGCCGTGGCCCGGGTGCATGTCGACGGCGTCACGACTCCACCTCACCGGACTTTCCGCGCACGATGTCCGCGACGCTCGCACGGGCGCCGGCGACGCCGTCGAGTGACTTCCCGCTCTTCCCTACCAGTTCGACGGTCTGCCTCACCGCTCGGTAGAAGGCGTCGAGCCCCAACTTGAGATGCTCTGGCGGCGTGTCCTCTTTCCTCGTATGTGACAGGCCGTTGCTCGACGACGTGAAGAGCATCGCGGTCGGGACGGCGGTCGCCATCTCGGTCGCGTCATGGAGCGCGCCCGAGGGGATCACGAGCGGCTCCTTCCCGGTCAACGCTCCGCAGACACCACGGACGATCGCAACAAGCCGGTCGTCGAACACGCGGGGTTGGATCCGGAACAGCGGCTCCGTCTGCCAGGCGCAGCCCTCCGCCTCGGCGGCGTCCCGAGTCGCTGCTTCAGTGTCGGTGAGCATCGACTGCAGCGACCTCGCGTCCCGGTGGCGGAGGTCGACCACGACCGAGGCCACGCCGGGGACCGCGGTCGGGATCCCCGGCTCTACGTGCACGACTCCCACGGTCCCCATGCCCTCGTGACGGGTCGCAGCCTCGCGCACGGCTACCGCCACCCTCGCCGCCACGACGAAGGCGTCGTGGCGGAAGCCGATCGGCGTCGTGCCGGAGTGCGCGGTTTCGCCGGTGAAGGTCAGACGGTGGCGCTCGACGCCCGCGGTGCCGGTCACCGCGGCGATCGGCGTGCCGGACCGCTCCATCACCGGCCCCTGCTCGATGTGCGCCTCGAGGTACGCGGCGACCGGCTCCAGCTGAGCCCGGGCGGTGGCCAGGTCGTCCAGCGCGACCCCCCATCGGGCGACGACGTCGACGAGCCGCTCCCCGTCACGGTCCGTGAGGTTCCGCACCTCTTCGACTTCGAGCGTGCCCGCTGCTGCGGCGGAGCCGAAGAGGCTCCTCCCGAACCGGGCACCCTCCTCGTCCGCCCAGTCCACCAGGGCCACCGAGCACGGGAGCTCGCGCTGCCCGGCGAGCGTGCGGAGCACCTCCAGCGCGCACATCACCCCGTACGCCCCGTCCAGCCATCCTCCCCCGGGGACCGAATCGAGGTGCGAGCCGATCACGACGGTCTCGCGGCGCGCCCCGGGGAGCCGCGCCCAGATGTTCGCTGCGGCGTCGGTCGTCACCTCGACGGGCAGCTCCCCGAGCTCCGACAAGAGGAGCCCTCGAGCGGCGCGCCACGTCTCGGTCCAAGCGACACGCTGCGCCCCGCCGGCGTCGCTCGTCGAATCCCTCAGCGCGTGCAGCAGCCGGAGCATCCGGTCACGATCCGGTCCCAGTCCGGGGTCGACGTCGAGGGTCGCCACGTGCGATCCGTCCGCTCAGAGCTGCTCGCCGAAACCGCTCGGCGTCGGGAGGTGCCACTCGAGCCCACGAGCCGTCTCGACGTACTCCGGCCAGGGCAGGTCGATGGGGGGGTCGAAGTCGCTGCCGAGCAGAGGAGGCACCCAGGCGTCACCACCGATCCCACCACCGCTGCGACGATTGAACTCCTCCTTCGCCGCGGCGAGGTAGGAGGGTTCCGTGAAGAGGTCGATCAGCGTGTTCGCCACCGTGCGGCCCGCCGTCTCCCACGTGGGATCGATCGCCGCGGGCAGCCCGTTCAGCGCGTTGTTCGACCAATGGGCCCAACCCGAAGGATCGCGAAGGACCGGTTTCGCCGTGTAGAGGCGAACGGTCGGCGCATGCCAGGTGTACTCGACGTAGTCGTCGGAGGTGAAGTTCCTCTGCCACGCCGGGAGGGCCTGCCGGAACCTCCGGTCCTCCTCCTCCGGTGTCGTGATCCGTTGAGCCTCGGCGGTGAACGGGTCGTCCATCGGCTCGACGCCGGAAGATCGTTGGATCTCCCGGGCGAACGCCCGCGCCTCCTCGCCGAACGCGGGCGGTCCGACCAGCTCGAGGTTCCGGTACGCGAGCTCGGCCATCGCGTGATTGGTGAGGCCGACACGGGTCTTGGTGACCCATCGGACGCTGGCTTCGCAGTTGGTCGCCGCGGCCGCGTGGCGCGCGTTGCCCTCGAGCACGCGGTAGAGCTGCTCTTGTATCCCGAGCTCCGGAGAGCGCCATGAGTACTGGATCTGCGCGATGCGCGGCGAGAGATTGTCCGAGGTCGCTTGCCCCCCCACCATGAGGAACTCGTTCATCGTCCACGTCCCCGTGTGCGGGAACATGTTCTCCTTGGTGTACTTGGTCATCGTGTACATCAGCGTCACGGCGTCCAGGGCACCAGGAGAGCGCGGCACCGTGTGCACACGGCCCGGCGTGGCAAGGAGGCTTGGATCGCCCCACGGCGGGTCGAAGCACTCGAACGTGAAGACGCAGCTCCAGTAGGAACCGCACTGCGTGTCCCAGACGGTGGTGTTGGTCAACATCGGGTGGTAGCTGACGGCTGCGTCGAGGTCGTCGTAGTACCCCTTCGCGGCATGCACAGGCTTTGAACCGCACACCTTCTCCGCAGGCTCGCCGAAGAACTCGAGCGTCCCCTCGATGCCGTTCTCCTCCATGGCTCTCTTCGCGGCGAGCACTCCGCAGAGCGCACCCACACCCAGCGCGGAGTGCGGGTCGGTGTGTCCGGGCGCCCACGGGTGGAGGCCCTCGCGCGGCGCCCGGTAGGGCACGACCTGCTGCGAGTTGCCCGGGACTGCGTCGTACTCCGCGTAGCACGCGATCACCGGCCGCTGCGTCCCCCAACGCGCTGCGAAGGCCGTCGGCATGCCGCCCGACCCCTCGTCGACCTCGAAACCCTCGCGGCGGAGCAGTTCGGCGTACTCGGCTGCGGACCGGTACTCGCGCCAGGCGGTCTCTGCGTAGTCGAAGATCCGGAGGTGGAATTCCGAGAGATCGGGGCGGTGGCTGTCGACCCATTCCTGGGCGCAGGCTTTTACGGCCGTCATCTTGACCGGGACGGACAGCTCCCCCACGCGGGCCTCCTTTTGGCACGAGCTCCGCGATCTCGGACACGCGCTGCCGAGGGCGCTATCGTGCCAACCGATTGGCAGAGTGTCAAGCCCTGGACCCGAAGACGCGGGCCGGACACGGTGGCCGCTCGGGGGACGTCCGCCGGACGGGCGGCGGGGAGCGGACGACGGCTTGGACCGGGCAATCGAACAGGAGGTGGACGTGGCGCAACGGATGACGATGGCGCAACTCGCCCGGCTCGCCCGCCTGGACGTGTCCACCGTGTCGCGTGCGCTCCGGGGGGACGCTCGCAGGGTGTCCTCTACCACGATCGAGCGGGTGCGGCAGCTGGCTCTCCAAGTCGGGTACCTCCCCGACGCCAACGCCGCGAGCCTCCGGAGCCGACGTTCCTACGTTCTCGGCATGCTCGTCCCGGACGTCACCGAGGTCGTGCTCGCCACCCTGTTCGAGGCGGTGAGCACCGCGGCGATCGACGAGGGCTACCTCGCGATCGTGGTCTCCACGAGAACAGATCCCGAACGTCGTCGAGCTGCGCTGCACAGCTTCCTGTCCCGTCGCGTCGACGGCGTCGTCCTTGCCGATGCGACACTCCGGGGCGCGGCACCCGACACGCTCGCCGCCTCGGGCACGCCGTTCGTCATGGTACTGCGCCCCAGCGAGCGGTACCCGAGCGTCGCGGGGGACGACGTCGCCGGTGGCCGCATCGCCGCGCTGCACCTCCTCGAGGCCGGGCACCGGGCGATGTGCGTGGTCGGGGGGCAGCCAGGGGCCAGCACGGTCAACGGGCGAACCCGGGGCTTCGTGGGCGCATGCCGCCGGGCAGGGGTGACGGTGGCCGCGTCCGCGATCTGCCACGACAGCTTCAGCGTGGGGGGCGGGTACCGGGCGATGCTCCGGATCCTCGAGCGCGGCCAACGCCCAAGCGCGGTCTTTGCGGTGAACGACTACAACGCGATCGGGGCGGCGCGTGCGCTGCAGGAGAACGGCACAGTGGTCGGCCGCGACGTGGCCCTCGTCGGTTACAACGACCTCGCGGTCAGCCGGTACCTCGAGACGCCGCTCACGACCGTACGGGTCGACCACGCCCTCATGGGCAGGGAAGCCGTGCGGCTGCTGCTCCGGCGCATCGACGGCGAGGAGGCGGAGTCGGTGCGACTCGAGCCCGAGCTAGTCGTCAGGTCTTCTTCGGCGGCCGTGGCCGTATCCACGACGCGCGCCGGTCAGCGGCGCGCAAGCGCCCGCCTGGCGAAGAGCCCGAGGAGCTCGTAGACGATGTTCGCGGCGGCGAGGGCGGTGAGCTCCGCATGGTCGTAGGCGGGCGCCACCTCGACGACGTCCGCGCCCACCAGGTCCAGCCGCTC
>JASHUY010000083.1 GCA_030039755.1 Acidimicrobiales bacterium | reverse complement strand
TCTGCGGGATCGTGGCCGGCGAGATCCCCGCGGAGGTCGTCCACACGAGCGACCGCGCGGTTGCGTTCCGCGACATCCAGCCCCAGGCGCCGGTGCACGTGCTCGTCGTGCCACGGCGGCACATCGACCACGCCGGGTCGCTCACCGAAGAAGACGCTGAGGACCTCGCGGCGATGTTCGCCGCCGCGCGCGCCGTCGCCGAGGCGGAGGGCATCGACGCGCCCGAACGCGGGTACCGGCTGGTGTTGAACGTGGGGAAGGACGCGCTGAACTCCGTGCCGCACCTCCACCTCCACGTGATCGGCGGCCGCCCGATGACGTGGCCGCCCGGGTGACGCCGGCTGATCGCGCGGCGGCGTCGCAGGCCGCGCGGACCACGACGTCCGGCGTCGCCGTGGAGGTCGACGACGAGGCCGGGGCCGGCTCACGCCGCGAGACGATGGTGCCGAACACGCATCTCATGGCGAGCCTGCTCGGTCCCCACGACGAGCTGCTGCGCCTCGTGGAGCAGGCGTTCCCCGAGGACCGGATCGCGGTGCAGGGCAACAGGATCGCCGTCGACGGCCCTGAGGCCGGGCAGCTGTCGCGCCTGTTCGAAGAGCTCGTCTTGGTGCTCGAGTCCGGCCAGGGCCTCGACGCGGCGAAGGTCCGGCGGACGATCGACATGGTGCGCGAGGACGTGCGCCCCTCCGAGGTGTTGAACGCCGAGGTCGTGCGCGGGGCGAGGGGCCGCTCGGTCCGCCCGTACACGGCGGGCCAGAAGCGCTACACCGACGCGATCGGCGAGAACACGGTCACCTTCGGCATCGGGCCGGCCGGCACCGGGAAGTCCTACCTCGCCGTCGCGCTCGCGGTGCAGGCTCTCCAGACCCGCGCGGTGAATCGGATCATCCTCACGCGCCCGGCGGTCGAGGCGGGGGAGCGTCTCGGCTTCCTCCCGGGCGACCTGATGGCGAAGGTCGACCCCTACCTTCGTCCGCTCTACGACGCGCTCTACGACCTGTTGGAGCCCGAGGGGGCGCAACGCCTCCTGGACCGCGGCACGATCGAGGTCGCGCCGTTGGCGTTCATGCGCGGCCGCACGCTCAACAGTTCGTTCATCATCCTCGACGAGGCGCAGAACACGACGCCGGAGCAGATGAAGATGTTCCTCACCCGCATCGGCTTCGGCTCCAAGTGCGTCGTCACCGGTGACGTCACCCAGATCGACGTGCCCGGCGGCCGGTCGGGGCTCGTGGGCCTCGACAAGGTGCTCGGTGAGGTGCCCGGCCTCGCCTTCGTGCACCTCACGCGTCGCGACGTGGTGCGCCACCAGATCGTGGCGGACATCATCCGCGCGTACGAGGAGGCAGAGCGCTCCGACGATGGGGGTTGACGTCTACGTCGCGGACGAGCAGACGGGCGGCGCGGTCGACCTCGACCGCTGGGCGGCGCTCGCACGCGCGGTGCTGGAGGACCGCCGCGTGCGCGGTGAGGTCGAGGTGGCCCTCCTCTTCGTCGACGAGCCGTCGATCGCCGCGCTGAACGAGCAGTTCCTCGGGCGCGAGGGCCCGACGGACGTGCTCGCGTTCCCCATCGAGGACGAGCCGCTCCCGGGCGGTCGCTCCCCGGACTCGGGGGGAAGCGGCCCCGGGGCGGACGCAGAGGACGAGCCGCTCATGCTCCTCGGCGACGTCGTCATCTGTCCGGCGGTCGCCGCCCGCAACGCCGCCGAGCACGAGGTCGCGCTCGACGACGAGCTCGCGTTGCTCCTCGTCCACGGGCTCCTGCACCTCCTCGGGATGGACCACGACACAGACCGCGAGGCCGAGGCCATGGAGCGCCTCGAGCGTGAGCTCCTGGACCGTCACCACAAGGCCGGCGGATCGCCGTGACCGCCGTGGCGCCCGTCGTCGCGACCGCAGGGTTCCGGGCGACCGACTGGGTGCTCCTCGCCGTGATCGTCGTGCTCCTCGCGGCGTCGGGACTTCTCGCCCTGGCCGAGACGAGCCTCGTGCGGACGAGCCGGGTGAAGGCGAGGTCGCTCCTCGACGAGCACCGCCGCGGGGCGCGCCCGCTCATGCGACTGGTCGAGCACCCGGAGCAATTCCTGAACCCGATCCTCCTCCTCGTCCTCATCTGCCAGCTGGTGTCGGCGACCCTCGTGGGCGTGCTCGCGTCCGCGTGGATCGGCGCGTGGGGAGTCGCCGTCGGCACCGTGTTCGAAGTCGTGGTGATCTTCGTCCTGTTCGAAGCGGTGCCCAAGAACTGGGCTGTGCACAACCCCGAGCGCGCGGCGCTCTTCACCGCGCCGATCGTGGCCGCGCTCGTCCGGTTCCCGCCGGTGCGGGCGATCTCGGCGGTGCTGATCGGCCTTGCCAACCTCTTCATCGGCCGCCGCGGCGCGGCGAACGTCCCGCCGCCGAGAGTCACCGAGTCCGAGCTGCTGGCGATGGCGGACGTGGCGCAGGCCGAAGACGTCATCGAGCTGCAGGAGCGCACCTTCATCCATTCGATCATCGACTTCGGCGACGCGGTCGTGCGCGAGGTGATGGTCCCGCGCCTCGACATGTTCACCCTCGACGGTGGGGTCCCCGTCCACGACGCGCTCGAGCAGGTGCTCGCCGCCGGGCGGAGCCGGGTCCCGGTCCACCAGGGCGGCATCGACGACGTCGTGGGGATCGCCTACGCGAAGGACCTCATGCGCGCCGAGCACGACGGGCTCGGCGGCGACCTCGTGCGCGCGCACCTGCGGCCGGCGCACTTCGTGCCGGAGACGAAACGCCTCACCGCGCTCCTCCGTGAGATGCAGGACGCCAAGTTCCACATGTCGATCGTCGTCGACGAGTACGGGGGCACCGTGGGGCTCGTCACCCTGGAGGACCTCATCGAGGAGCTCGTCGGGGAGATCGTCGACGAGTACGACGTCGAGGAGCCCGTCGTCGAGACCCTGCCCGACGGGAGCGTGGTCGTGACGGGCCGTATGGCCATCGACGACGTGGACGACCTGCTCGGCACCGAGCTTCCCCAGGAGGGGTGGGACACGGTCGGGGGGCTCATGCTCGCCGCCAGCGGGCACATCCCCACCGAGGGCGAGTCGGTCGACGTGGACGGCGTCCGGCTGGTCGCCCAGCGGGTGCAGGGACGGCGCATCTCCCGGGTCCGGATCGAGCGCACGTCGCCCGTCGGCGTCGCCGAGGACGCCGAGGAGTGAGGTCCCGGTGAAAGCGGGGTTCGCCACCGTCGTCGGCCGGCCGAACGTCGGCAAGTCCACGCTCGTCAACCGGATGGTCGGGACGAAGGTCTCGATCGTCTCGTCCCGGCCCAACACCACGCGCCACAACGCCCGCGGCGTCGTCCACCGGCCGGGCGCGCAGGTCGTCCTCGTGGACACGCCGGGCTTTCACCGGCCGCGCAGCGTGCTCGGCGAACGCCTCGTCGACGCGGCGGACGCCTCCCTCGGGGACGTGGACGTCGCGGTCGCGGTGCTCGACGCGACGGCACCGGTGGGGCCGGGGGACCGCTTGGTGCTCTCCCGGGCGATCGCCGCGGTGCAGGGACGGGACGACTCCACCGCCGGCGACGGCCCCGGCGGCCTCCTCGTCGCGCTGAACAAGGTCGACCGTGCCCGTCCCGCCGAGGTCCTCACCCGGCTCGCCTCGGCGTCGGCCGCGGTCGACGAGCTCGGCGGCGCGGAGTCCGCCGAGTACTTCCCCGTCTCCGCGCTGACCGGGGAGGGGGTGGACGGGCTCGTCGGCGCGATCGTTGAGCGGCTCCCCGAGGGGCCCGCGTACTACCCCGAGGAGATGGTGACCGACACGCCCGAGGCGCTGCGGGTCGCAGAGCTCGTACGCGAGCAACTGCTGCGGCGGGCCCGCGAGGAGCTCCCGCACTCCATCGCGTGCCAGGTGACGGAGTGGGACTGGCCGAGGATCCGCTGCGAGATCGTGGTCGAACGGGACTC
>JASHUY010000082.1 GCA_030039755.1 Acidimicrobiales bacterium | reverse complement strand
CGCCAAGCCTTTCGGTTGATTGCTAATCGACCCGGGCTCATCACCTCTGTGCTCGACGGGCAGGGATCCATCGCGAACGACCTTTACGGTCGCTACGACCCAGCATACGACGACGCCCTTCCGCAACGCCGTCAGGACATCGATCAAGCCAAAAGTCTGCTCAAGCAGGCCGGTAGAGAAGGGATGTCGGTCCAGCTTGTTACCTCCGACGTCGCTCTCGGGGTGGTCGAGGCTTCTGAAGTCTTTGCCGCCCAAGCGGTCGCCGCTGGCGTGAATGTCAGCGTCCTCAACGCGACGCCGACAGCCTTCTTTGCCAAGTACTTCTTGAAGAGCACGTTTTCGGTTACCTACTGGGCCACTCGGGACTTCCTCGTCCAAGCAGCCACAAGCATGTTGCCCACCGCTCCATACAACGAAACGCACTGGCACAACGAAGAATGGCTCAAGTACGTCACCGAGGCCTACGCGACGATTACAAAGGTCAAGCAAACCGAGCTGATTCACGAAGCGCAAAAGATCGAATGGGACGAGGGCGGTTATCTGAACTGGGGTTGGTACAACCAGATCGATGCCCACAACGCACGAGTCCAGGGCTTCGTCCCTGATCGCAGCTCCTTCTCGCTCACGACCTACCGCTTCCGTGAGGCCTGGATTGACTAGCTCGACGGTCCCGTCTGCCCAGCTCGACGTGCAGAGCAAGGCCCAAGTGCCCTCTCCGACCTCGGCGCTGGCGGAGTTCTGCAGCGGTCTTACCTATAGCGAACTGCCTGAGCCGGTCGTCGCCGCAGCCAAGCGGATACTGCTCGATTCGCTCGGCTGTGGACTGGCTGGATCGACGACCGAGCTCGGCGAAGCAGTGCTCGTGGCTTATGGGAACCTCGCTGCAGCCCAGGGTTCGGCCCACTTACTCGGCCACGATGAAACGACCGCAGCCGAGGTGGCGGCACTGCTAAATGCCTTCTACGTGAACGCGCTCGATTACGACGAGTCATCGCTGTTCGGCCATCCTGCTTCAAGCGTGGTGTCCTCTGCGCTTGCAGTCGGAGAAGAGCGCCATGTCGACGGGCAGGGGCTCCTCGTGGCGATTATCGCCGGTTATGAGGTAAGCGAACGCGTCGCCGCTTCGATCTGGCCGTCGGTCGGGCGAGAGGCAGAGGTGTGGGGAATCGGGACCCACCAGACGCTCGGTGCCGCCGCCGCGGCGGCCAGGGCGAGCGGCATGCCGTCCCTCGAGACTGCAGAGGTACTCGGTCTGGCTGGCGTGATTGCGAGCCTCCCTTCGGCTCGGCAGTGGAATTGGGGCGAGCGCCCCCTGTCGTGGCACAAGGACAGCGTCGCCTGGGCCGCCTTTGGCGGTGTGCAGGCCTGTCGCCTACGAACAGCGGGATTCCGCGGCCCAAGGCGGGTGCTCGAGGGGACCAGATCGCTCTGGCGGATGAGCGCCTCGGACCAGCTGAGAGAGGCTGAGCTGACCGATGGCCTCGGCAGCGAGTGGCGGATTCTTAGTTCCGGCATCAAACCCTACAGCTGCTGCCGCTGGTTGCACACGACCCTCGACGCCGTCATCGATGCCACCCGCGGCCGACCACTCACGTCTAACGAGGTGGCGAGTGTCGAGGTCGTCGGTGTCGGCGTGATCGAAGACTTCGGCTTCACAGACCCGCATCCAGCGAACCTCGTGGACGCCGAGTTCAGCATCAATTACGCCGTCAGCATGGCGCTGCTCGCCGTGCAGCCGGGGCCGGAGTGGTACGACCCGCGTCGCCTCGCCAATCCGGATATCGGGGCATTGTCGGAGAGGGTGAGGTTCTCGTCTGATTCCGAGTTCACCCGGATCTACGACGAGGACCGCAGTCGGATGCCGGCCAAGGTGCGGATCGAGCTGCGCTCCGGCGATTGGCTCGAGGGGTCGGCGGAACATCCGAGCGGCGGCCCGCAGCGTCCGCTCAGCGAGATGCAGCTGGAGGAGAAATTCATGCGGCTCGCCGTGCCAAGCCTCGGTCGAACAGGCGCCGCGGACCTGGCACATGCCGTAAGCTGCCTCGACCAACTGAGCAACCTCGACGCGTTGTTCCCGCGTCAGCTCGGTCGGACAACTCGACGGAAGTCATGAACGGGATGCCATGAACGCCCGCCAGCCCTCCGACACGGTCGACGGACTGGCTTTCATCGGCACCGAGAGTGGGCTCGATAAGCGGAGCGGAGGAAGCCGACTTCGCGAGAGCGTGCAATTCGAACTCCGGCGTATCGAGCGGCGGTTGCAGGCGGCTGGTCGCTCGCTCGGATCTTGCCTAAGTCTCGATGCGTTCTACGACAAAGCGCTGGCGGCACCTTCCGACATCGAATCGGAGCTTTCAGAAGCCCTCGGCGAGACTGTCAAACCCAGCGTGCTCCTCGTACCCATGCCGATGCCTCCTGAGGCCGGCAGGCGCCTCGTCTTACAAGCAATCTCCTCGCCGACACCGATCCAAATCGAATTGCCACCTGCGGACGGCAAGTCGCCTGACAGCGGGCACGCTCACGCCGATGGGTCGAGCCTCTTCCCAGACCGGCTTGCAACCGGCAACGTCATCTTTGTAAGTGGCCGCGGCCGACCAGGGGAAGGGGGGATCGCCGAGCAGTCGCACAGGCTTATGAGTGAACTGGACGCCGCAATTCGAGCGTGCGGCGCCACCTTCGCGGAAGCGGTGAAGTTCAACATCTACTATGTCGGTTCCGGGACGATGGAGGACTGGGCAACGGCCGCTCGTGTCCGCTCCAAGTACTTCGACGAACCTGGGCCGGTAGCAACTGGTATTCCCGTGCCGTGGTTAGCGCGACCAGGCGAATTGATCGTAATGCAGCTACTCGCCGTTAAGAGACGGGACGGTGCAGGCGAGGTGGCCCACTCCTCCCCCGAAGGGCACTGGGACTGGCCATTCCATCTCCCGTACCGCCACGGATGCCTTGTCGGCAGGACCGCGCTCGTCGGTGGACAGGTGTCACTCACGAGCACTGCCGCTGTCATTAACCCGGACGAGCTTGCGGTCCAGACGACGCGAAGCCTGCGAAACATCGAGGTGGTCCTTGCACCTTTCGGGCTCGGCCTGACCGACCTTCTCCGTGTCACTGCCTTCTTCCGCAATACCACTCACGCCGATCGATCTCTGGTTGCTTCGCTGCTGCGACAGGCACTCGGAGAGGAGGTTGAAGTCAGTCTGGTCGGCCTTCCCGCCCTCGCCTTCGAGCACATGGTCGTCGAGATAGAAGCGGAGGCGAGGGGCTGATGTCGTACACACAGCCGCATGAAGTTGGTCGGAGCGAAATTCGTAACCGGTCGGTGCATCGCGTGCGCATGTTGCGACGAGGATGCAGGTGGTGACGATGCAGGTGATCGAGTGCCGGGGATCAGGACGGGCCCGGGGGCAGGCCCACGGTGAGGCGGCTCGCGACCTCATAGCCGATGCGCTCCAGCGCTGGCATGACGCGCTCGGGCGTGCGACGGGTGATTCCCCTCGTCGCTACCTCGAATCCTTCCTTGCTGAAACCCACTTTGTCGCCATCTGCGAGGCACTGGCACCCGACCTTCTCGAAGAGGTCCGTGGGATCGCCGAGGCAGCTCACGCCGATCTCAGCGACGTGCTTACCTACAACTTCATGGACGAGCAGTGGTGGCACTTGGCCGAGCAAGGGTCGGGATGCAGTGTGCTCGGTGCTACGGTCTCCGCCGGAGTGCAGCGCAAGCAGGCAACCGCGCTCCTGGCCCAGAACATGGACCTTCCGAGCTACCTCGACGGCTCGCAGCTCTTGCTCCATCTGGAAACCCGCGCTGGCTCAGAGTCGATGGTGTTGACGGCGGCAGGAATGATCGGCCTTACGGGAATCGCGCGCCACGGGCTTGGCGTATGCGTCAACACCATGCCGATGCTCACCCACTCCCCGGCAGGCCTACCCGTCGCTTTCGTATTGCGCACGCTTCTCGAAACCCCGTCGTTCGCCCAAGCATGCAAGCTCGTCACCGAGATTCCCCACGCGTCTGGGCAGCACTACGCGCTCGCCGGGCCGGGCGTCATTCGCGGCTTCGAATGCTCGAGTGATGAGGTGGTCGAGGTCGCGGTGGCGGGCGGTCTGCTATGCCATACCAATCACCCCGTAACGAAGCGGTTCGACGAAGGCGGGTCGTGGCGCACTTCTGCCAGCTCTCGCGGCTCAACCTCGGCAGAGCGATTGGCATTCATCAGGACTGCGTTTCAGCCCGGCTCCGGGCTGGAGGACGTAAAGCGAATCCTCGCGGATCGAAGTGTTCCGGTCAGTGTCACGCCAACCGAGCTGCGAGACACGGCGACTTTCGCTGCTATCGCGGCACTTATCAGCGCTGAGCCATCTATTTATCCCCCCGATCTGCAAATCTGCCCGGGGCCGCCCCATCTCGGCACCTGGGAGGTGATGAGATGGTGGTAGTGACGGGGAGGCTCACCGCAAAACGACCACACCCGATCGCTCAACTGCTCTGGCGACGTGCCGCACTCGGCGTGGCCACGCTGCTGGTCGTGGCAACGATCGTCTTTCTTGCGACCGAAGTATTGCCCGGCAATGCCGCCTATGCCATTCTCGGCCACACGGCGAGCAGGGCGCGCGTTATTGCCCTTGAGCATCAACTGCACCTCAACCGAGGTATCTTCGACCAATACTGGATCTGGCTCACGGGCCTCCTCTCCGGGCGGCTCGGTGACTCGCTCGCCAACGGTATGCCCGTCTGGGGACAGGTCGAGCCCCGTCTCGTCAATTCCGCGTTTCTCGTCCTGGTCAGCGGTGCGATCGGGACGGTGCTCGGTGTCGGTCTTGGCGCGCTCGCCGCGCTCCGCAAAGACAGCTTCTTCGATCACGCAAGCTCGGTCGTCTTCCTTGGCGTTGCTGCGCTGCCGACATTCGTTGTGGCCATCGCGCTGATCATTCTCTTGTCCACGCTGGTCTTCCACTTGCTGCCTGCCGTGTCAATGATCAGTCCGGGAACGTACGCCTGGTCCCAGCCCCGTCTGATGGTTTTGCCTGTAACGACGCTCGTTCTGATCATCGTCCCGTACATGCAGCGCATGACGCGAGCCGCGATGGTTGAGGCTTTGGAATCAGACTACGTGGAAATGGCACGCCTGAAGGGCCTCTCCGAGCGTCGCGTCGTCCTTGTCCATGCCCTCCCCAACGCGGTCGGGCCAACCATCCAGGTGATCGGGCTCGTGTTCTTGTATCTGGCAGGAGGCATCGTCGTGGTCGAGACGGTGTTCGATTTTCCCGGCATTGGTCAAGGGCTGGTCAATGCTGTAGCCGACCGCGATCTGCCGGTAATCCAGATAATCGTCCTCATCCTTGCTGCTTTCTACGTCGTCATCAACATTCTCACGGACGTGATCGCGCTCCTCGCCACTCCTCGACGCAGAATCGCTCGCTGAGATGCATCGATCGAGACAAGCGATGGCTAGCCCGGCCGCAGTCAGCGTGCGGCGTCGCCGTCGCAGTACGCTCATCACCGCGGCGAGAACTGGACGAGGAACTACCGGACTCGCCTTGAGCGGGTTCGTAGTGCTCGTCGCCATCGTTGGACCATTTGTCATGCCCTATTCGACAACGGCGATCGTTACCACTCCTTTCGCACGACCAAGTTCGCAGTTTCTTCTCGGAGGCGATGTCCTCGGGCGAGACGTGCTGTCCCGAGTCCTCGGCGGGGGCTGGGTGCTCCTCGCAATGGCCTTCGCAGCGACTACCTTGGGGGTTGCCGTCGGCTCGGCTGCCGGCATTTACGCCGCCTACGTTCGAGGTCGTATTGACGGTTTGGTCATGCGGACGGTCGACGTCCTTCTCGCCTTTCCGCAGATCATCTTTGCCCTCTTGCTTGTGAGTCTTGTCGGACCCAAGCTCTGGTTGATCGTCCTTGCAGTTGGCATCTCCCATCTTCCCCAGGTAGCGCGTGTGCTCCGTTCGGCCACGCTCGACCTGTCTGAGCGAGATTTCATCAAGGTGCTCGAACTGCAGGGGATGCGGACGCATCGGATCATCACCAAGGAGTTACTACCGAACCTCGTGAGCCCTCTCATGGTTGAAATTGGGATCCGGCTGACCTACTCCATCATTATCATTTCCGGTCTAAGCTTCCTCGGCTTCGGTCCGCAACCTCCCGCTGCGAACTGGGGAACGATGATCAATACAAACCGTGTTGCGATCGTCGCCAACCCCTGGGGAGTGGTGGTACCGGCACTGCTAATCGCACTGCTGACGATCGGCACCAACACCTTTACCGACGCCGTGGCTCGAGTGACGATCGGACTCGAGCGACGTACCGAGGAGGCCGCACTGCTCGAGTCCGCGCCGACGTAATGGGAGAGATGCCCACACCGCTGGCCATTCCGCTTCGGGGAATCGCGGCAAATCCGGTCGGATTCGCGAAGGCAGTCCCAGGGTCCGCTTCAACCGTGCTCGAGGTGCGTGGGTTCGAGGTTCGACTCGGAGAACACGGAGTAGCGATCGTTACCGACGTTTCGTTTGACGTCGCTGCAGGCGAAGTCCTCGGACTTGTCGGAGAGTCCGGATCCGGCAAGACGACGATCGCATTGGGTTTGCTCGGTCACAGTCGGCGTGGCCTGGCGATTGCTGCCGGAGAAGTTCGCCTAAACGGGGTTGATTTGTTGAGCATCCCAGCACGCCAGCTACGCAACCTGCGTGGGGCTCGTGTCGCGTACGTGCCTCAAGATCCGTCGGCAGCGCTCAACCCCGCGCTTCGGATTGGAATTCAGTTGCGAGAGGCGCTGAGCAGCCACCAGATCGAGGCCCGAGCCATCGAAGCGCGCCTTGCCGACATCCTCGGCGAGGCCCGCCTAGAGGCGAACGTGCTCCGTCGCTATCCTCACCAGCTCTCGGGTGGGCAGCAACAGCGCGTTGCCTTGGCGATGGCCTTCTCGTGCAGACCCTCATTGATCGTCCTAGACGAGCCGACGACCGGCCTTGATGTAACCACCCAGCGGCATGTCCTCGACAGCGTGCGATCGCTGTGCTGCCTTTACGACGTGGCGGCCGTCTACGTCAGCCACGACCTCGCCGTGGTTGACGGGCTCGCCACTACCGTCGCGGTCATGTACGCGGGCCAACTGATCGAACTCGGTCCGACGGCAGAGGTGTTCAGCCGCCCGGGACACCCTTATACTCGCTCCCTACTCGACGCCGTGCCCTCGCCTGAGCGCGCACACGTGCTGCAGGGGATACCCGGTCAACCCCCGCCGCCAGGCCGGCGACCCCAAGGTTGCTCGTTCTCGACCCGGTGTCCTTGGGTAATCGAGCGCTGTCGGATGGAGGCGCCGACGACGCAATCCGTCGGCAATCAGCAGGTCCGCTGTCACCGCGCCAGTGAGTTGCGCGGCTCGATGGAGAGGAAGATGCTCGTCCCGACCGTCCGCCCGGTAACTTCAAAGGCATCACTACTTTCTGTTGAGGCCCTCGACGCCTTCTACGGGGACTCCCAGGTTCTTTTCGGAGTGGACCTAACCGTGGACACTGACAGGTGCCTGGCCGTAGTGGGCGAATCGGGCTCGGGCAAGACGACTCTCGCCCGCTGCATCGCCGGGCTCCACAGCAACTGGAAGGGGAAGCTCCGCTTTGATGGTCAGGAGTTGGCGCGGTCAGCGCGGCAACGGCCCTCGGTCGCTCTTCGGCGGATCCAGTACATATTCCAGAATCCCTACACCTCGCTCAATCCGCGTCACACCGTCGAACAGATCGTGTCACAGCAGCTCAGACAGTTCTTCGAGATCAAAGCCCATGAGCGAGCGGAGCGGACGCGTGCGGCGCTGGAGAGTGTCTCGCTCAACGAGCGCTATCTCGACCTCTTCCCTGATGAGCTCTCCGGAGGAGAGCGCCAGCGAGTAGCGATAGCGCGTGCGCTGGTCGTCGAGCCGGAAATGCTCATCTGCGATGAGGTCACCTCTGCCCTCGACGTTTCCGTACAAGCTGTGATCATCGAGATGCTCCGATCGTTGCAGCAGGAACGCCACCTGACGATGATCTTCATAACCCACAACTTGGCCCTGGTGCGCAGCATCGGTCAGGACATCATCGTGCTGAGGGACGGTCGCGTCGTTGACCGTGGGCCGTCGGAGGCGGTTCTCGATCACTCCGACGAGGCGTACACGAGGCAACTCATGGCGGACGTACCACGGGTCGAGCTGTAACGACAGGTTGCCCCGAGGCCTAACGGTCGCCGAGACGTAGCCCGCGTCCCTCCCCGAAGCGAGTCGTCCGACATCAGCTCGAATCTGCGCGCCGGAGCACAGTGTGGGTGAGCATCAATCGAGGCTGGCTCGACGCATTGGGAGCACCGACATGAAAGAGGGACGGATGCCACAGCACCACGTCGCCGGGCGATCCGGTCAGCTCGACGACCCGCACCCGAACGCTGCGCACGTGCGCTCCCTCGTCCATCAGCACCGGGAGGCGACGCTCAACGTCCACCGGTTGCCAGAGCTCCCGAAACCACGGGTGCAGTTCCGATAGTCGGTTCCGCACCACCCGCGAATGCAAGCCGGGGTACGCCGTGGCCAACCGGTGAGACCCCTCGACGATGAGCGTGCCGCCGCCATGTTCCCGGACCTCACTCAGATACGCGAACATCCGGACCGCTGAGAGTGGATTGGCGGGAGGCATGTCGAGGTGCCATCCGCCGGTGGGGACATCCCAACCGCCTTCCGTCGGGAAGGTCACCAATGGACTTCCCCATCTTCCGGACTGCTCGATCCAGCCGTCCCCGAGGAGCTGGTCAAGGGCAGCGTCGACTTCGTGGTTGGCCACCCCAGCGAACACGCCCGATTTCCCAAACTTGGTGAGCCACTTGTCCGCCAAGGCTTGACCGCCGCTCTGTTTCCACGTCATCGGGTCGTCCGGCCGCATTCCGTGCGCCCTGAGCGCGTGCCACAGCGCTTCTGCCATTCCCGACGGGTCGAACGCCTTCGGTAGGCGGACCCATCCCTTCTCTTCGAACTGCGACAACTTCCGCCCCCATCAATGAACGCGTAGATCTCGTCAGTCAGCCTTCCCCTGAGTGGTGAGCACGATCTTGCCGCCCACGTGACCCTGCTCGAGCAGCGTATGGGCATCCGCAGCCTGCGCCAAGGGAAGGACGCGAGCGATGGGAGCGACAAGTTCGCCGGAGGCGAGGAGGCCAACGAGCGCGCGGGTACGTTCGGCTGTCGGAGAGAGCAGGATCCCGTGCAGAGTCAGGTTGGCGTCGACAAGATGACCCAGGTCGATATCGGGTGGTTCGATCGCTGCGATTTGGCCATTCTTCTTTATTGCCTTCAGCCACGGGTCAATCGTCATGCCGTCGACCAGGCTGGCGAGCGCGTCCACTCGAGCTCCACCCGCTCTCGACGACTCGTCGAGGACCCGGCTGTCGGTGTAGTCGATGCAGGACGCAGCTCCCAGCCGCCGGAGCCGCTCGTGGTTCTCACGTCGGCACACTGCCAGAACTTCGACACCACGCATGGCGGCGAGTTGGACCAAGTACGAGCCAACTCCGCCGCTCGCGCCGAGAACCAGCAATTTGTCGCCTGCTCTGAGATCCAGCCGCGCAAGCACGTCCCATGCAGTGCCACCTGCCAGCGGCGTCGCTGCTGCATCCACAAAGGAAACGGTCGAGGCGAGTGCGGACGCATCCCGCTCCGCGACCACGGCATACTCGGCGTAGCCGCCGCCCTGTAGAGGGAAGTCGCTCATGGCGACCACGCGGGTGCCCGGCCGAAGGTTCCTAACCGCAACTCCCACGCGGTCAACCACTCCCGCGAACTCGTAACCGGGGATCCAGGGCAAGTGGATGCCCGCCCAGGTGCCATCTGCCCGGTTGCCCGCATCGACGGGGTTGGTGCCGGCAGCGTGCAGCGCGATCCGTACCTCGTCCTCGCCTGGCTCGGGGTCGGCTAGCTCTTCGTACGCCATCACCGAAGGATCCCCGAACTGTCGGACTACGACCGCTCTCATATCTCTCCTGGAAAGAGTCCCAACGGGCCGTTCGAGTTGCCCCATCGTCTTCGGCCACGACAGGTGCTCGCCAGCTCAGCTCCGATCGACGCCGACGCGGGTGCTTTCACAAGCTGCGGTATCCCACCACTCCGCCGCTTGGCATGGGCCGCCGGGATGCACCCGCAGCGAACACCCCTCCAAGTCGAGTGACACGGTCGCGAGGGTCGCGTACCGCGAACCCAGGTCGACTCCCTGCGGGGGATGGCGGCAGATGGCTCCGCTGTCGCCGAAGTGGCTCGCCATCGCGAGAGTCAACGACCGTTCGTCGCGGTGCTCCATCGAACCGACCGCACGGGTGAGGAGGTCGAGCCGCATGAAGGAGTCCGGGTTGTCGAACCACGCGCGGTCACCCTTGGCGAAGAACGGGTCGAGGAAGTGGTTCGTGCGAACCAGGCGCCCGAGTCCGTCGCTCGGGACGTATCTGGTGCCGAGCGGGCACAGCTCCGCGCTCAGCACGCACGACTCGCGGCCGTCGTACCCGACGAGCGTGAGCGCAGACGACGCGGAGCACTTCGCAGACGACATGAGCGCGAGAGCATCTGCGAACGAGCCTCGGGAGTCGAGCACCGCTCGGGCCAGTACGTGGACAGGCACCCCTACTCCGACGCCGTCTCGCTCGTGGGTGAGGAAGTTCAGGTGAAGCCCGAGCTTCTCGCTGTTGACGCCGATCTTGCCGACGATGCCGTACTCCGTGAGGCTGTGGACGATGTGTCCGTCGGGATGATGGACCGTCCAGACGAGCCAGGAGTTGGCGAGCTCGGCGTGCCAGTCCCACGTCTGGACCGAAACCGGACTCTGCGAGTCGGCTCGGAGCAGCACCGCGGTCGAGCACTCCCCGGTAGCGCGTGACGCAATCGTCGCAAGCACTTCGGTCCTGGCGTTGAGCGCCGCGAGCCGAACTGCGGGAACGCCCGCACCGTCTGCCATTGCTTCGATCTCGGTCGCGAGCATGGGAGAGAACGAAGAGATCGCGGACATGGCTGACTCGCCCACGTCGTCAATCGGGACCGGCGAACCAGCCAACGCGTCGAACAGCTGTCCGTACACCTGGAGCGTGTGACGAATCTCGGCCCGGTTGGACGAGCCGAACGCGAAGCCCCGCGTGGCGGGGTCCGATGGAGCGGAAACGAAGTGGCGCATCAGCTGACCGTGTATTTCAACCTACTTAGGACGTGGATCACGAGTCCGCCTGCTGCAAGGGTGTCTTCGGCGGTCACTCGACCTCCTTTTCAGCACGATCGGGCGATCGACCGCCCCAGCAACGCAATGTGGTACATTTGTACCATCTTGTCGTACCACCTTGTCAAGAGGACATGCACGCGCTCACACGTCTCCCATCCCCGGGTTCCCGGCTTCCGTCGGAGGTCCTCCGGGATCCCCTGCTGAACACGCCACCGCTCGGGAACCCGCAGTTCCACCATCTGCGTTCCCCCAGAGGTGGCCGCGACCTCTCGGGTGCTAAGAGAGCATCGTGAACCTCCCGACCTACGACCAACTCCCGGCGATGGCGGGGCGTCCGGAGCGCCACTCCTGGGGGGTCTTCGGATCGACAGACGTTCTCGGTTGCTTGAACCTGCTCACGCGCGAGCGGGTCGTCGAAGCAGCCCGTCTCGTTCGCAGTGGCAAGGTGTTTCCCCTCAACTGGGAGATGGAGATTCCTGATCCGCCGCTGTTCAACAGGCAACCTCCCGCCCACCACATACTTTCCTTCGGGGATTGGGAGGACGACGAGATCGCCAATTGGAACACGCAGGCCTCAAGCCAGTGGGACGGGTTCCGCCACGTCCGAGCGCCTGGGCTCGGATACTACGGTGGACTTCCGGATTCTTCGCATGGCGTTCACCATTGGGCCCGCCGGGGAATCGTCGGACGGGGTGTGCTCGTCGATCTCGCAGCTCATCGCCGCCGTGTCGACATGCCGCCCTTGCGAATGGACGAGGCGGACGCTGTGTCTGCTGAAGAACTGGCCCAAGCGATCGACTCATCGCCGAGCCAGGTCGAGGAGGGCGACATCCTGCTTCTGCATTTTGGATGGGTCGAGTGGTACACGGGGCTCGATGCGAGGGCCCGGGGCGCACTTGCGCGCGATCTGCGCTTCCCGGGACTGCGCCCCAGCGAAGATCTTCTCCGCCTGTTGTGGGACTTGCACGTCGCAGCCGTCGCAGCAGACAACCCCGCAGTGGAGCTCTACCCCCCTGCCCTGACACCGCCTCCTTCCATAAGTCCTGGCTCTAACTCATTCGCTCACTACGCACTCTTGCCACTTCTCGGTCTTCCGATGGGCGAGTTGTTCGATCTGTCGATGCTTGCCGCTGATTGCGAAGCCGACGGTGTCTACGAGGGGCTGTTCGCGTCGGCGCCGCTCAACCTCAAGGGCGGCGTGGCATCCCCGCCGAACGCGCTGTTTCTCAAGTAGCTCGCTCAAGATGGGCGAGGCTATTCACTCTGAGCTTGCTCGCCGACGAGCTATTCCTGAGAGCATTTCGAGGACGACCCGATTCGCCAGATAGGCGGTGATTGTCCCCGCAGCATCATAGGGTGGACTTACCTCGACCACCTCGGCACCAACCACTGGAAGTTCCAGGCCTGCGCGTCGGACCGCGTCGAGCAGTTGCCGACTCGTGAGTCCGCCGACCTCCGGCACTCCCGTCCCCGGCGCAAAAGCGGGATCCACGACGTCGATGTCGATCGATACGAATACCGCGTTTGCTCCCGCCAGCAGGATGGAGAAGGCATGCGACAAGCAGTCGTCTAGACCGCGAGTGGAGATTGTCGCCATCTCGAACCACGTCATCTTCTGGTGATGCATCCACTCTTGGAGCCGCGGATCGGGCCAGTACCCTCGGAGCCCAATCTGGACGAACTGTTCACCCGAGACCGCACCCGATTCGATCAGGCGCCGCATTGGCGTACCGTGGCCGTAGAGGGAGCCGAACTCGGTGTCCCAGGTGTCTGGGTGGGCGTCGAAGTGAAGTACCCCAACTTTGCCAAAGCCAAGCACGTCCGCGACGCCGGAAATGTCTGCATAGGCGATCGAGTGGTCCCCACCCAGGACAACTGGAATGGCCTCTGCGGCTACCACCCGGGCGACGACCTCACGCAGGTTCGCATGGCTCCTTTCTATGTCGCCGGGGGGCATGAGCACATCGCCGATGTCCACGACCCGCAACGCTGCAAACGGGTCGATTCCGAGCGTGAGATGAGGTCGCCGCGGCACGGCCGGTTGTGCGTCTCCGGTGCGGATCGCGAGGGGGCCGAAGCGAGCCCCCGACCGGTACGACGTGCCGCTGTCGAAGGGCGCTCCTACGACGACGACGTCAGCGGACTCGAGATCCTCACGTCGGCGCTTGTCCGCCCGCGGTACACCGAGGAAGGTCACGTCCGGCCCGAACATCGACCTCATCGACGCAAGCGCCTCAGGATCCTCGCCACCCGGCGGAATCTGGTCACTAGGGCTCATTCGCGTCTCCTCCCACTCGCACCGGGCCGATCCACCGGCAGTCCGGTACGACGAGGATTATAATACGATGCGCGTACTAAAAAGGAGGGCGCATGTTCCAGTTCCCGAGCGGGATCTCCCTCGATGACTTCCAACACCGCGTCGCCGCCCTGGAACGCGACTCGCATTTCGAGATCATCGAGCGCAACCTCTTCGACGAGGGACCCCACCTCGTCTCAACGGGCGACTTGCCGTGGGGTGACGACGTGCGAAACCTTGCAGCGGAGACGTACATGCGCTTCCTCCACGGCGAGACCTGGTTGACCGGGGTTGGTGCGCTCGCCATGCAGACGGAGATCGTGACATGGATGGGACGACTCCTCGGCGCCGACCATCCGACTGGCTTCGTCACCTCGGGCGGAACCGAGTCGAACCTTTGCGCCCTGCTAGCGGCGAGCAGCAGGGCACGCCGTCGTGGAAGTGTCGTCTTTCCGGAGTACGGCCATTACTCGTTGCCCAAGGCATGCAGCATGTTCGGCTTTGAACCGATCATCGTGCCCGCGAGACAGGGGTCCGCCTGCGACGTCGACCCTGCGGCGATCGATGCGGCGATTCGAGACGACACGATCGCGATCGTGGCCACCGCCGGAACCTGGGCCTACGGAAGCGTCGATCCGATCACGCGAATCGGTGAGATCGCCGAGACCCGTGGAGTCCACCTTCACGTCGATGCCTGTTTCGGTGGCTACATCCTTCCGTTTCTCGAGCGGAGCGGGTACGACCGCGAAATTCCGCTGTGGGACTTCCGCGTACCAGGTGTCTCGTCCATCAGCGCAGATCTGCACAAGAACGGTATGGCGCCGCCTCCGGCCAGCACCCTCTTCTTCCGAGACGACGCGCTTCTGGAAGCGGCAAAGGCCATGTGCCCACCGAATGGAACGATCGCCGGGACGCGTGGTACCGGGCCCATCGCCGGCGCTTGGGCCATGGTGACCCTCCTTGGCGAGGACGGATACACGGCCGTCTCGCTCCAGACGATGAAACTGCGCGACAGGCTCTTTAGTGGAGTCGAAGCGATTGACGGCGTACAGATCTACCCCGGTTCGAGGATCAATGTCTCCCTCTTGTTCTCCGACGAGCTGGACCTCAGTCACGTGGTCGCGGAGCTACGAACGAAGGGATGGATGTTCTCAACGCGTAACCATCCCCGCAATGTCGCGATGGTGCTCGTACCGATGCCACAGAACGAGCGGGCAATCGACCCGTTCTTGGAGGACCTCGAAACCGCAATGTCGCTGGCGTCGCCGCTTCGACGCATCAGCGAGACGGAGTCCGGCGACTCCCCCTACGGGGTTTGACAACGGGTTCCACCTCCGCGAACCTTCGGCGCGGAGCGGCCGGGACACCTTCGACCGTTTCTCTCCTCGTCGATGCGATATCCTCGACATAGCGGTCCAGCGTGGCGACCTGCTCCCGTTGATCTTCCCGGCTACTCGATAGGTAGAACGACTGGATCGTGTAGCCGTCGACGATCGCCATTACCAATCTCGCCCATTGCTCGGCGTCTACGTCTTGACGTATCGAACCATCGGCTTGGCCCTGGACAACCAGTCGGACGAGGCGATCCTTCCATTGCCGGTACAGCGAACGGAACTCGAGCGCGAGGTCCGGATCGGTGAAGGCCTGGCCGAGCACAACGCCCCAGACGCGATTCTCGACGCGTTGCTCCTCGGAGCTCGGCAGCGACTCCTGGAGGATGATCCGAATTGCTTCGAGGGGCGCCTGATTGGTTGCGTGTGCGAGGATCCGCTCGACGGAGCGTTCGATCGAGAGATTGAAGGCAAAGCGAATCAGGTCATTCTTGTCGCGGAAGTAATGGGAGATGACGCCGGTCGACCACCCGGATGCCCGAGCGATCTCGCGTACGGTCGCGCCCTCGGGGCCGCGTTCCGTGACTACCGTCCATACGGCGGACGCGAGCTCTGCCCGCCGCACGTCGTGATCGATCAGTTTGGGCACGAATCCTCCTACGGTGCGACTTCAGCGCCGGTCACCGCCGCCGGAGCCGTCTGCAAGCGGGGTGCCAGGGTGCACGCTACGCGGTGGCCCTTTGCGGGTTCCAGCTGCGGGTCCAGCTCTGAGCACGTGGGCTCTGCCATCGGACAGCGCGGATGGAAGCGGCAGCCGCTCGGGATCATGGCTGCGCTAGGAGCCTCGCCGAGCAAGATCGGGCGGGCGCGGACGCACGGGTCCCTGTCAGGCACCGCGGAGAGCAGCACCTTGGTGTAGGGATGTCGGGGTGCACGGATGACTTCGCGCACCGTCCCTATCTCGACGACGCGCCCCAAGTACATGACTGCGACACGGTCTGCAAAGTGGGCGGCCGTCGAGAGATCGTGCGTGATCATGACGACAGCCGTGCCGTCTTCATGGCAAAGACGACTTAAGAGGGACAAAATGCCGGCACGCACGGAGACATCGAGCATCGACACGGGCTCGTCCGCCACCAGGAGCTCCGGCTCGAGCACGAGTGCGCTGGCGATCGCCACTCGCTGGCGCTGGCCCCCGGAGAGCTCGTGCGGGAGCCGCTCCAGGTAGCGCTCGGGTGGGCTCAGCTCCACTCGCTCGAGTGCTCGCCGCACGCGGACGTTGCGCTCACTACGGTCTCCCAACCGGTTTGCGACGAGGCCGTCTTCCACGATGCCACGAACGTTGAGGCGCGGGTCGAGGCTGTCGTAGGGATCCTGGTAGATCATCTGCACACGACGCCGGAGTGGTCGTAGGGCACGCCGAGTCAGGCGCGTGACCTCAGCCCCGTCGAACTCAACCGTGCCGCTTGCCGGCTCAACGAGACGGAGGATCGCCTGCGCAGTGCTCGTCTTTCCGCAGCCGGATTCCCCGATCAGCGCCAGCATCTCACCGCGCCGAACCTCGAGCGAGACGCCGTCCACCGCCCGGACGTATTCCCTCGGACGTCGTCCCAGCCAGTCCCACGGTCCGCGCCTGAGCGCATACTTCACCTGGATCTCCGACAGTCGGAGCAGCGGGTCGCGACGGGTGGCCGGGCCGCACGTGGCGTGCGCTGCGTCCGGCTCGGATTGTTGCGGGCCGAGCTCGTGCGACGAGGCTGGCGCAACTTGCTCCGACGGCATCTCGTTCAGATGGCACGCTGCAAGTTGGTCGGGCGTCACGAGCCGCAGACGGGGCCGCTCGACGGTGCAGCGCTCAAAGCCGAGGTCGCAGCGCGGTGCGAAGGAACAGCCGACGATGGGCCGGTCGAGCTGTGGTGGTGAACCCGGGATGGAGGAGACCTCCTCACCAAGCGAGAGATCGGGGACCGCCTCGAAGAGCCGTTTCGTGTAGGGGTGGCGCGGCGAATGGAAGAGCGCGTCGGTTGGTCCGCTCTCGACCACCTCGCCCGCGTACATCACGGCGGCTCTCGGGCAGAGCCTTGCAACGACTGGAAGGTCGTGCGTGACCACGATCACGCCCATCCCAAGCTCACTCGCCACGTCGTCGAGGAGCTCGATGATCTGTGCCTGAATGACGACGTCGAGCGCGGTGGTCGGCTCGTCGGCGAGAAGGACCTTCGGGCGACAGGCCAGGGCCATCGCGACGCAGGCTCGTTGACGCATGCCGCCGGACAGCTCGTGCGGATAGCGCCGTGCAGTGGCACCGGGTAGACCGACCCGCTCCAGCAGTTCGTGGGTGCGGCGCGTCGCCTGGCCCTTGTCCGCGACGCCGTGGACGAGCATTGGCTCGATGATCTGCCAGCCGACCGTCTTGACCGGGTTGAGGGCGTTCATCGCGCCCTGGAAGACCATGGCGGTGTGCCGCCACCTCGATGCCCGGGCAGAGCGTTCGCCCCGCTCGAGGGTTCGCTCTCCCGAGAGCAGCACCTCTCCGGAGAGCGAACCGGTGCTCGGCAGGAGACCCATGAGCGCCATGATCACGCTGGTCTTCCCAGAACCGGACTCACCTACGAGCCCGACCCGCTCGCCCTCGTCGAGGTCGAGGTCGACGTCGCGGACCGCGTGCACCTCCGTGCGGCCGCGGAGCTCGTACCAGACGTTCAGGCCGCGAACCCGAAGCAGCGGCTGGCTCACAGATCCTCCGCCTCACGACCGGTCAAGGGGCGGAGCTTCCAAGGCCGCACGAGCAGGTAGCCCCCACTCAACCTCGGATTCAGCGCGTCCTCGAGAGCTTGACCGACGAGATAACAGCTGATGATGACCAGCGCGATCGCGAGCCCTGCCGGCACGATCGCCCACCACGCGCCGTTGCTGGTCGCGGTCTCCAAGAACGCGTTCTGGATGATCGTTCCCCATGAGACCGCAGTTGGGTCGCCGATGCCCAGGAAGTCAAGAGCGGTCTCGTAGAAGATGGAGAGCGCGACCGTGAGGATCACGTTGGCGAGGAGGAGCGGTGCCACCTGCGGCAGGACGTGACGGACGATCGTGCGGGCACTTCGCTCGCCGAGCGTCTCCGCCCGCTTGACGAACCCCCTCTGTCTCACCGACTTGGTCTGAGCGCGGATCACGCGAGCGGTCGTAGCCCAGAGGAGGAGCCCTATCACGAGGATGATGTGCCCGAGGCTCGGCCCCCACACGGCGGCGATCACGATCATCAAGGGGATGGGCGGGATCACGATGAAGAAGTCCGTCGTCCTCATCAGCACGACGTCGACCGCCCCGCCGAAGTAGCCGGAGACCAATCCGACGGTTCCACCGATCAAGCCGGCGACGACCGCCGCGCAAGAGCCGACGAGAAGCGAAATTCGGCTGCCCACGATCAACAAGCTGAGCTCGTCGATCCCGAGGCTGTTGGTGCCGAGCCAATGGCTCGCCGACGGTGCCGCGTAGATGGGCCCGGTCGGGCTCGAGGTGCTGTAGGGCGAGATCCAAGGAGCGAAGACCGCCAGGACGACGAACGCAGCGATGACGAAGAGCCCCACCGCCGCCGAGGGTCTCTTGCGCACAGCGTTGACCGCCCGACTGAGCCAATTCGGCCGCGTCTCTCGGGCCGGCGAGACGACCTCCGGTGAGCTCGTGGGCAGCCCGATCACCGGGCGACTCTCGGATCGAGGCGAAAGTAGAGAAGGTCTGCAAGGTAGTTGCAGACGACGACCGAGATCGTGAGCAGCAGGAACGCTCCCTGCAGCATCGGGTAGTCCCGTTCGGAGACCGCCTGGTACACCGCGAGCCCGATCCCCGGCCAGCTGAACACCGTCTCCACGAGGATCGCTCCGCCCACGATGAAGCCGATCGAGAGCGCGACGAGCGTCGTGACCGGAAGCAACGCGTTGCGTACGACGTGGCGCCAGAGGACCCGGCTCCCACGAAGGCCTTTGGCTCGAGCGGTGAGCACGTAATCCTCGCTCATCGCCTCGAGCGTCGCCGAGCGGACCACCAGCGTGTACTGGCCGAGGAGGGTCAACATGACCGTCAGTGAAGGCAGGATCATGTGGTGCAGCTCGTCGAGTGCGCTCTTCCACCACGGCGCCCCGATCAGAAACGGTGTGTGCATGCCGCTCGTCGGAAGAACGCTTCCGAGCAACAGGATGAGCATCAGCCCGAGCCACTGGGTCGGGAAGGAGTAGAACGCGAGCGCCGTTCCCGTCAGGCCATGGTCGACGACCGTGCGACGCCGCCAGGCACTCGCGACACCGGTCAGGGTGCCGAGCACGATCGCGGCAAGGGTGCCGAGGGACACCATCGGCACGGTGTTGGCGATGTCCGTCGTGAGGTTGGACAACACGGGGCGATCATTCGCATAGGAAACGCCGAGGTTGCCATGGAGCAGCTGCTGGAGGTAGATGATGTACTGCTCCCACTTCGACCGCTCAAGTCCGAACTCGGCAGCGATCGCACGTCGAAACGCGGGCGTCGCGTTCGGAATGTGCGACAGGTTCGTGACGAAGCTGCCGGGAAGTAACCTGAAGAGCACGAAGTTGAAGCTGACGACGAGAAAGATCGTCACCAGTGCCAGCGCCCCGCGGCGAAGCGCATAGTCCGCGGCACTGCGATTCATCGTCTAGGTCTGCTCGCGGCGAGCTATGCCACCTTCAGTACGCTCGGCTGGATCTCCATCAGGTCTCATGCACATGTACGAGACCCATCGTGGTGAGCGGCGTGAAGAAACCTTGTGCGGTCTCACCAAACCCGGTCCACTTGGTGCTCCAAGCGTCGATCCAGTCCTGGTCGGCATACATGATCTCAGGGATGTCCTTCGCCAGTACCTGCTCCATTTGGTAGACGATCTGGAGCCGCTTCGTCGGTGTCGTCGCGGCCGACTGCTCGTCGAACAGCTTGTCGTAGGTGGCGTTGCAGAACCCGGTCTCGCTCCACCCGCCGAACTGTGTGCACGTGTACGTGTTCAGCATGAAGCTCGGGTCCGGAGGAGGCGTCCAGCCCCACATCATGAGGTGGAACTTTGTGCTCGGCTGGACCGTGTATGTCGCCGCAGTCGAGTCTGTCAGCGCCTCGAGAGTGAGTTGGACGCCGATCTTCTGGAAGTCGCCCTTCATGATCTGGAAGACCTCTGTACCGGGGCCGAGCTCGTCGTCTGCCATGTAGACCGTGTAGGACATCGGTTGACCGTCGGCGATGCGAACCCCGTTGGCCCCCATCTTGAACCCGGCCTCGTTGAGGAGTTGGTTCGCCTTGGCGAGGTCGTAGGGCGGCGTCTTGATCGCCGGATCGTGCCACTTGCCGGTGGCGGAGAGGATCGGTGACGATGCCGGCTGTGCATAGCCATCGAAGGCGTATTTCACGATCTCGCTACGGTTGATGGCGTAGTCGAATGCTTGGTGGACGACGGGGAGCGTGAGCGCCAGGTCGGTCTTCTGCTTCGAGTAGTCGTTGAAGATGAAGTCGTGCACGTTCAGTCCGGGTTGAGAGTGCACGACGAGGCTCTTGTCGGCCTTGAGCGAATTCGCCCCGCTCGGAACCACTGTCCAAACTGCGTCGATTTGGCCATCCTTGAGTGCTTCCAACTCGGCATCGGGGCTCGAGAAGTACTCGATGCCCAGTTCGGCGACGTCGGGCTTGCTCCCGAAGTAGTTGGGGTTCCGCTCGAGGATCGTGACTCCAAGCTTGTCGTACGAGGTCACCATGAACGGACCGCCGCCCACCACCGGATGGCCCGGCGACGGATCGTTCGCGAAGGTCTTCAGGGTCGCTCCCTTTGTCCCCGTCGCGTACCGGGACCAGACTTCCTTCGGGAGGATGGGCATCTCGCGGATGTCCGCGAGGAACGCCGCCTCGGGTTGTGCCATGTGGACGACAAGGGTGTCCGCGTTCGGCGCGCTGGCTGACTTCACCCCTGCGAGGTAGCCGGCGAGCTCGGCCGCCCCTCCGGTCGCGTACTTGAGGACGGTGTTGATGGTCCACGCGGCGTCCGCTGCCGTGAGGGGCGTGCCGTCGGACCATTTCGCGTGGGACCTGGTGGTGAAGGTCCACGTGAGGCCGTTCGTGGACTGCTGCCACGAGGTGGCGAAGTAGGGAACGATCTGCAATGCGGTGTTGTACTGGACGAGCGCCGGGTACGTGTACTCGTAGACCGCGAGCGAGGAGACCTGGACCGCGACGAACGGATTGAGGGAGTCGATGTCCAGATGGATCCCCAAGAGGAGATTCTGGTCACTCGCACCCCCGCCAGTGCTGTTTGCGGCGGCACTCCCCCCGAAGCTGCCGAGACCCAGCGCGAGCACGAGGGTCCCCGCTGCGAGGAGCAACGCTCTTGATCGTGACAGTGCAGAATTCATGATTGCGCCTCCTAGGGGCGGGAATAGGCCGCGGAATGGGACGCCTCGTCCGAGGCGGAGTCGAATTCCAGCTCTCGTGCAGGTCCTGAGAGCCGAGTGAGAACGTTGGCGGTGATCCGCTCCACCACGGGATCCGGCCGGTGGAGCCCGTACGACCAGTCGGTACAACCGGTCGTGAACACCGTTCCGCCGTTGGTGTACGTGCCCATGACGGCATTGCCACTGGAGAGGCGCCCCGTCGTCTCCGGAGTCGCCTCGCCGAAGATGCATTCCGCAGCCATCTCGAGGTCCCCTGGTTCGCCGAGGTACCTAGCTGGCAGCTCCTCGGATGACCACAGGTGAGCGGGAGAAGTCGCCAAGATCTCGAAGCCGACAGGAGTGCCGTCCGAGCCAGTCGGGACGGGGAGGCCGTCCTCGAGGGCGAGCTCACACCCGTCCGCTTCGTACGCGACCACGAAGTCTTCCGCTCCGAAGAGGTCGCCGTAGCGCAATCCCGTTCCTTCAAGGGCCCAGTGGTCGGGCCGCCACACGGTGTACCCACCCGACCCGTGCGAGACGCCGAGGCCCATGCGCACGTAGCCACCGCGAGTTGAACTGACTCCGGTGAGCCGGTTCTCGGGGCGGCCGACCCGACGGTCACTCCACAAGCTCGTGAGGAATCGATCCTCACTGGTCCCGTAGACGGGATCCTCGCTGTATCGGTACTTGTACGCCACGAAGGCGTCGCCGCCATCCTCGTACCGGATCTGCCAGCACACATCGTTGCCAGAGAAGAAGGCGGCATTGCCGCCCCTGACAATGAAGTCCTCCAGGGCATCGCGCATGCCCCACGACCAGTATTCGTCGTGACCGACGCTCACGACGAGCCGATGGCCGTCGAGAATTTCCGGGTGGAATTCCAGGTCGGCATTGGTCGCCACGTCGAAGCGGAACCCGGACTTCTCGGCCCATCTGACGAAGGGTCGCTCCCAGTTGTGCCAACCCGCCGCCCCCGACCAGGACGACAGCCCATGGTCCTGCGCCCACCGCCGAAAGTGCAGGCAATCCCGATCGACGGTGTCGGAGAGATTGGCGATCCGGGCAGACGGATCCGGCTTGTGCAGCAGTCCCGCGGCGAACGGCCGGTCGAACGACACTCGCACCGCGCCGTCGTAGAGACAAGGTCCGCCACAATCGTTGTACGCCTGGTACGTGTTCGTCGCGAGCACGAGCAGGACCGGCGAGGCAGGGCGAGTCGGCCGAAGCACGAAGAGCGCGCGAGCCGGGTCGTCCGATTCGGATCTGAGAGTCAGCGAGTACACCGCCGACGGCCAGTCCTCCGCCGTGGGGATCGAAACGCTCTCCGACCACCGACAACCGTGGGACGCCGCATCAGCCGGAAAGGGTTGATACCGCCCAGGGCAATTCTCCATGCGCCAGACGACCTCCGGAGCCGATCCCTCCCTCGCCACCTCGATCGAGAAGGTCTCCCGATCGGTCGACGCCATCACGCTCACGCGCTGTCCGGCTAGGTAGCTCAACTCCCGCGTGTACGCCCAGATCATTCAAGTCCCCCGCGTCGGACACCTTTATAATACATCCGATGTTATACGTCAATGGCGCAGCCCGCCTCGCTGCCTCTGCCGGCGATTTGCTCCTGTGAACCGGGGAGGGAACCGTCCCCTTACCCACTCTGCTCGCGCTCACTCTGCTCGCACCCGACCATCAACCTGCCCTCCCTCGTTGCGTGCGACCCGACCTACGCCGACAAGCGCTCGAGCACGTTCGCAGTAATTCGCTCGACGACCGGATCGGGCCGATCCAAGCCGTAGGACCAGTCCGTACAGCCGGTCGTGAACACCGTCCCGCCCCGCGTGTACATCCCCATGACCGCGTTGCCATGTGCAAACCTCCGCACCTGCGTCTGCGATGCGTCCCCCAGAACACAGTGAGCCGCCATCTCGAGGTCGCCCGGCTCGCCGAGAAATGTGTTCGGCAATTCGTCCGTCGCCCAGAGGTGTGCTGGCGACGTCGCGAGAATCTCGAATTCTGGTGGAGTGCCGTCCGTGTGCGTCGCGGTAGGGAGCCCATCCCGGAGAACGAAGTCGCAGCCGTCCGCCTCGTACGCGACCACACGATCGCTCATGCCAACCTGGTCGCCGTAGCGGACGCCGGTACCTTCTAATGCCCAGTGCTCTGGTCGCCACACCGTGTATCCGCCCGAACCCCGCGGCACTCCTTGGCCGAACCGCACATACCCTCCCCGCGTAAAGCTCACGCCGGTGAGCTCGTTCTCAGGTCTTCCAATACGCCGATCACTCCACATGCTCGTCAGTTGGTGGGCATTCTCGCTGTCCACTACTGGGTCTCTTGTGCAGAAATACTTGTAAGCCACGAAGGCATTCCCATCGTCCTCATATCTGATTTGCCAACACACGGCATTTCCCGAGAAGAACGCCACGTTGCCACCCGCGCCGATGAAAGATTCAAGATTGTCACGCATGCCCCATGACCAGTACTCGTCGTGACCCACGCTGACGACGAGTCGGTGACCGTCGAGCACTTCTGGATGGAACTCGAGATCGGCGTTCGTCGCGACGTCCATACGGAAGCCTGACTTCTCGGCCCATCCGAAGAATCTTCTTTCCCAATTCCACCAACCTGCCGCGCCGGACCACACCGACAGACCGCGCTCCATCGCCCAGCGCCGATACCCGTCCAGAGCATCCTTCAGGCCAGCTGTGGAGATATCGGCGATTCGGGCTGCAGGCTCTTCCTTGTAGACAAGCCCCGGGGCGAGGGGGCGCATGAACGAGACCCTCGTTCCTCCCTCGTAGAGGTTGGGTCCGCCCCAGTCGTTGTACGCGTTGTAGGTGTTCGTAGAGAGCACGAGCAATATCGGCGTGCTCGGCACGCGAGGCCTGACCGCAAACAGAGCGCGGGCAACCTCCGTGGGCGAGTCCGTGTGCAAGGTCAGCGAGTAGACGCCGGACGGCCAGCGGTGGTCGATCGGAACGGTGAACGTCTCCCTCCAGCCGCAGCCCTCCGAGGACGCGTGCGCGGGCACCTCCTGGAAAAGGCCGCGGTGCTCCACGAGATGCCGGACAAGCTCCTGCGGCCGACTTTCGAGCCTCACTTCTCCTCGGAAGCTTGGGTGGTCGGTAGAGCACATGACCTTCACGCACTCGCCCGGGAGGTAGCTGAGTTTGTCTGGGTACGCCGCGATCACGTCATTGCTTCCCCTGCCCTCCTGGCCTGAACCTGAGACTTCCCTTTAGGACCAGTGCCATGTGGCCGGTGTGTTGTTCTGCAAGGGGTCCATCGGCCGGTGCGTGATGCCCTTGTGGAACTCGTAGAGTGTCTCGACCTGCGGCTCCCACACGACGGGAAGACGTTGAGCGAGCCAGTTCTCGTAGGCCGTCAAGCTCGTCCGCGTGGTGTCGGTCTGAAAGATGAGGCGGTCGTTCCGCTCTGTGTCGAACAGACCTGCGTTCGACGAGGCTCCCGAAGCGAAGGTCTCCTCGCCGGTCGGGTAGAAGTCGGGGTAGTAGATCCAGCCCAGGCCGTAGTCCTCCAGCTCCCATGAGCAGCCCTTCGGACAAGGCACGAGCTTGCCCAGGACCGTGTCGGATGATGCGCTGCTCAGGACGACGTGGATGCCTGCCGACGCCCAGCTCGAGCGCTCCGCGTCCATCAGATCGCCGAGAGCCTTTGTGCCGGACGTGTACTGGAGTGTGAAGCTCAGCTTCGCGCCCCGCTTGATCCCCGCACCGCACTCGTGCTGGCCCGAGCCGGGCTTCTGGCACGTGTCGGTCCCGCCGGGTACGACGCGCCAGCCGTGATCGCGGAGAAGGCGGGTCGCCTTCGCGGGATCGTACGGGTAGGGGTTGCGTGATTCCGCCTTCGACGCGTAGGGGTTCTTGGGCCAGATGGGGACCGGCCCGTAGGTCGGGACCGCATAGCCCTTGTACAGCCGCTTGATGTAGAGCGGCTGGTCGATCAGGGCCTGGAGGGCCTGACGGAAGTAGAGCTGACGGATGATGTGGCCAGCCACCCCGTGGTCGCCCGTCGAATTGAAGTTGGGCGTCACATAGGCATAGCCCCACCGGTACACGGGGTCGAGGTTGAACGACGAGGCAAGCCGGGGGTTGTTGGCACCCGGGTGCAGGTTCTGCGAAGGTGACGACGGTGGGGTCGCGGGCGACGTGACTTCTGTGGCGGGAAGCACCCCGACCTCCACTGTGCCTCCCACGAGGGCCGCGTACTCGGATGCCTCTGTCGTGAACGGCTTCAGGATGAGCTCCCTGTAAGTCGGCTTGTTCGGACCCGAGTAGTCCGGGTTGGCCTTGAAGGTCACCGGCGCTGTGGCACCGAACGAGGACAGGTACCAGGGGCCGTCGACGACCCGCCACAGCGGGTTCGTGTCGTACGTCGGGAGCGCGTCGATGGCTGTGCTCGGTCTTGTCGGATCGAATCCCGACTGCTCGGACAAGAAGACGTACACAGCCTTGCAGGCGACGTCGGCGGTCCCGTACGCGGCAGTTGCGCACCCGCCTGAACCTGGGGCGGCGGAGAGGGAGGTCCGTGTCCACGCCAGCGGGAGCGGGGTGATCTCGGAGAGCTCGTTGTAGAGCAGCCAGTGGGGATTGAGGCGGCGGGTGAAAGTCATCGTGAACTTCGTCTTGCTTGTGACCGTGAACGACTTCAGGCTTGTCGGCAGCGAGAGCCCGCCAGGGAACCAGCCGGCGTAACCTGTCGGCTTCTGGCGCCAGATGTTCATCCAGAAGAGAACGTCTGTCGAGGTCACCGACGTCCCGTTCGACCACTTGTAGGGCTTCAACGTGATCTTGAAGGTCCGATCGCCGTTGGAGGCGACCGGAGACTGTGCCAACGACAGCGAACCGTTGAGCTTCGGCGCTGAACCTGTCCCGAACCAATACAGCGGTCGGTACAGCATGTACTCGAAGTCGCCGTTCGCAATGCTGAAGTACGCGAGTGTCGAGAACGGGAAGATGTAGTTGGGCGGTGAACCGGCGAACTCTGCGTCGGTGATGACTGTTTTTGTGACCCCCGACGCGACCGCCACCCCTGAGTTGGCCACAAGTGCGAGGGAGACCACGACGAGTGCAGCGGCCGAACGGAGGATCGGCCCTGCGAGACGCTGAAGCCCGTGCGGTCGTCCCCCCGACTCTGAGAGCCGACCGTGCCGGGGGCTCGCTCGTAGGTGCTCTATGCGCGATTCGTTACCGCCTTGCACTGAGTCTCCTCTCGGTCAGCCGTCTTCGGCAAGGGTGGGAGGTCGCGCCCGAACACGTCGGCGAAGGTCTCGGCCCGTCGGACGACCTGCGCGTCGGCCCCTGAGACGAGCACCGTCGCGGGTCGTCCCATCGCGTTGAAATTGCTGGCGCACACTTCTTGGTAGGCGCCCGTGTCCAGGAACGCAACCACGTCTCCGGGCCCAACGTCGGGCAGGGATGCTTCCGGCACGATCGTGTCGAATCCGCAACTCGTGCCGACGAGGTCGGCCTTGAGCGTGGCGACAGCTTCCATCTTGTTGGCGACGTGCGCCTGCCACCGATTGTGCTCGAGATGGACGTCGAGCAGGAACACCTCGCTCGTGTCCAGCTCGACGAACACAAGCGGCGGCGAAGGATCGGTCTCCTGCTTCACGTTGAGCACCGTGCTGAGGTGGGTGCCGGCGTCCGCATAGCAGGCGCGGCCCGGCTCCACCTGGAGCGTCGTGGCACGGGGATCGATGCCGTAACGGACAATCGTCTCGGCCAGTGAGGATCCGATGACCTCCGCGAATTGCTCGAAGGTGGGCGTCTCGCCCCGGGCAGCCGCGACCCTCTCGATGGCGGTGCCGGTCGGATCCCGACCGGTGGGGATGCCACCACCGACATCGAGCTCGGTGGGCTGCCATCCGTCCCATGCAGCTGACAGCGTGCCGACCGTGTCACCGAAGGCCCGCATCATCGTCGCCCACGCATCGAGCCGGGTCGTGTGGCGCGCAAGGTGCGCGTGAACTCCGGTCAGATCGATCCGGGCGTCGTTGAGCGCCCGAGCCCCCATTGGCAAGAGCTCGTTCATCGGGATTCCCGCCTTGTACCGGCGCGCCACGTCGACGATCGCCGCACCCTCCGGGCTGAAGTCGCTCGGCAGCTTCCCCAGCTCCGACAGGTCGGGACGAACCCGTACGCGTACGCGAGCCGGGCGGCCGGTCCGGTCGGCGGCCGATGCCGCGAGCTCGAGCTCACGGGGCGCGTCGAGAGTGACGGCACAGCCCTCTGCGACCGCGCGCTCGACGAGCGCCGACGACTTGCCGGCTCCGTTCACGGAGATCAACGCCGGTGGCACCCCGCACCCGAGTGCCGCCTCGAGCTCGGCAAGGCCGAAGGTGTCACAGCCCAGACCTTCGGCCGTCAAGATGCGCCGGAGAGCGAGGACGTTGTTGGCCTTGATCGACGGCAGCAGCTGCACGGGGCCGGCCCAGCTCGCCGAGAAGGCAGCCGACAGGCGTCGGGCGTTCCGGCGGAGCTGATCCTCGGAGATGACGTAGAGCGGCGTGCCGAAACGTCTCGCCAACTCGACGGCGTCGCACTGCTCTACGAAGAGACGTCCATCGCGGACCGAAAGGCTCTCGTCGAGCCGCCCCGCCGAGGTCACCACTCCCCCCACGACTTCGTCGCTACTCGTCCGGGTCCGCAGGAGACCGCCCGGGTCGTCCCGCAGCGACCAGCGCGTCCCACGCTCGCTGGTTCCAGCCCGCCGACCAGCCTCCGTCGACGGCGAGCACCTGGGCGGTGACGTACCTGCTCTCGTCGGCCGCGAGGAAGTGGAAGACGCCGGCGAGGTCGTCGACGGTCGCCGGTCGTCCCAGGGCGGTCACGAACGGGGCGACCCGCGCCTCCTCACCGTCCGCCGGCTCCATCGGCGTGATGACCGTTCCGGGACAGACCGCGTTCACCCGGATGCCCCGATGGCCGAGCTCGTGCGCGGCCGTGGTCGTGAGGGAAATGACGCCCGCCTTCGTCATCGCGTACACGCCGAGCATGGGTGACGCCATGAGACCGGCGATCGACGCCGTGTTGATGATGCTGCCCCCATCCCTCATGTGCGCGGGTCCGTGCCGGAGACCCGACAGGACACCGAAGAGGTTGGTGGCAACGGTCTTGTCGACGTCTTCGCGCGGGTGCTCACCCAGGAGCCACGTCCCGCCCGCGACGCCTGCGTTGTTCACGAGCACGTCCAGGTCGCCGAGCAGGTCCGACGCCTCCTCGAACCCGCGGGCGACCTCTTCCTCCTTGCTGACATCGACACGGAGCAGGGCCATCCCTCTGTCGCGGAGCTGGTCGGACTCCTGCATGTCGAGCGCGGCTACCCGGGCTCCCGCCTCGTGGAAACGGCACGCGACGGCCAAGCCGATGCCTGACGCGGCGCCGGTGACAAGAGCCGCCTTCCCCTCGAGGGAGAACATGGCAGGTGGGCCGTCAGCCATCGTCGCTTCGTTCGATGAGCTCGACGATCATGCCGTCGGGGTCGCGGACGTAGACCACCGTGCAACCCTCCCAGACGCCGCCCGAGAGGGTTGCCGTCGCGCCGAGCGGAGTGATCCCGTCCGCCGCAAGCACCGTGAGCATGGCTCCCATGTCCCCAACGCGAAGAGACAGGTGCGACGTCCCCGCCGCATTCGCCGCCCGGGGCTGGCTGTCGGTCCCTGTCTGGTACTCGATGAGCTCGAGGAGTTGCCCGTTGCCCGCGTCGAGGTCCGCAAACCGGGCACGGGCGCCGGTGATCCCGGAGACTGAGCCAACGTCCTCCTCGCCGGTGATTCCGATGACCTCGATCCCGAGAAGGTCCCGGTAGAAGTGAACGGAGCGCTCGAGGTCGCCGACCGAGATGCCGACGTGGTGGATACGGGCCACGTGCCGGTCCAACTCCGTCCGCGCCAAATTCGTCCCCTCTTCGGTCGACCAGCTCGTGCCAACCACCGCATTTTGGTACATATGTACCGTTTTTGTCAACCGGTCTTTCCGCGCACCGCCCGCTCGCCATCGCGTCGGTTGTCGTCCGCTCGAGCGACGCCGAGAAGGCCCTCGATGAAGCGCTGCAGCTGCCGCGCCACCGCCGCTACGGTGAAACGCGGGTGGGGCGCCGAAAGCTCGTCGAGGAGCAGGCCGTCCATCAGGGCCACGAGGAGCCGGGCATCACCACTCGGGCTGGAGGAGCCGGCGCGCTCGAACATCACCTCGCAGAGACGGATGTACGCGTCGGTCGAGGCCCGGGCTGCCGGCCTGAGCGCGGGAACCCGCGCCGCCTCGAGCTCGAGCTCGTACTGCGCGACGACCGTCGGACGGCGGCGGCGTACCTGGAGCACGAGGAACCGGGCGACCTCTTGTGCGAACATCTCGACCGAGGCGATCCTCGACGGCACCGCGGCGACCAGCTCCTCGAGCTCGGACAGGTCGGACTGAACCGAGAGCGTGAGCGCTTCGTTGAAAAGCTCCTCTTTGGACGCGAAGTAATAGGTCGTGGCTGCGAGTGGTACTCCCGCTTCGAGAGCGACGGCACGGTGCGTCACCGCGCCCGGTCCGTCCCGCCCGATGATCCGGATCGCCGCCTCGAGGATCTGTCTACGACGCTCCGCGTTCCGTACGTTGGGCATTCGCTTGATCCCGCCTTCCTGGTGCAAGGGTACATCCTGCTCCATCGTCATTCGGGCTGACACTTGAGAGCCTTCACTGATCGCCCGGCCGATATGCAGCGGCCGTCCCCGAGCTCGCCGACCGTCAGCCTCTGCACGTCGACGCAACGATCGCGTGGCGAGGGGTTCTACGACGCGTGACGTGGGTCTGACTCGTGAGCGCAGCGATCGACGCATCGATGAGGTCGATGTGGTCGATGTGGTCGATGTGGTCGATGTGGTCGATGATCTGGCGACAGACGCCACCGGGTCTCGCCCCACCAGCGATCATGGCCCCGAGGATCTCTTTGGTCAGCGTGCTCCACACATCGATCGGGCGACATGCGAGAGGGGGAGCTGTGCGTCGGTCATCGCTCTCCCCGATCCGATCTCGGTGCGTCTTCCGCGTCGTCGGCTGCCTTGGCGCTCCCCGCTACAGCGTCACAGCCGCGAGGTTCTCGACGAACCGGCGGGCCTCGGTGACCTGTTCGACAGGGTTCTCTGCGTCGTCGAGCTCGAGGATCGTCCACCCGCTGAAACGCACGTCGTCCAAGGTGCGGATCCATCCATGCCAGTCGACGCTTCCCGTGCCGACGCGCTTGAAGTAGTTGGCCTCCAGCTCGAACCTCGCCTCGTTCGAAAGATCGTCGTTGGGCCACCGTCCCACGGCGTCCTTCCAGTGAGCGATCACCACGCGCTCGTGGTGGTCCTGGAGGACGTCGACCGGGGACACGCCACCCAGCAAGATGTGCGCCGTATCGGGGCAGAAGTCCACGTAGGAGGGATCGGTCAGCGCGAGGAACAGGTCGATGTCACGTCGGGCACAGAACACCGACCCGACCTCGGGATGCAGGGCCAGCCGCACGCCCTCGCCGGCGGTCGCAGCACCGACTCGGTTGATGAGGTCGGACACCGCCTTGACATAGTCGAAGTCCACGAACACGGGCGCGTCAGGGGTGCCTCTCTGGCGCATCGGCATGCCGGCGACGAGGATCGGACCTCCGCATGCCGCCAGGAAGGCCGCGTAGCGGGTGGCCAGCTCGATGACCTTCTGCTGTGAGCCGGCGTCGAGCAGATTCGCGCTGTACTCGAACCCGCTGAAGAAGCCGCTGATCGCTTCGAGCCCGTACGACTCGAGGAAGTTCGAGAACCCCGACCCGCTCCCGAACGTCGCGAGCGCGGTCTCCCAGTCGCCGGGGCTGAACGTGAGCTCGAGCCCAGTCACCCCTGACTGCGCGACCGACTCCGCCGTCCGCTCCCAGAACTTGCGCGGGTCCTCGAGCGCTCGCTTCTGGAATTCCGCCCCGTCCGCAGTGCCCCAAAAGCCGGGATGGTAGAAGGTGATGAGATCCACTCCGAACTTCAGTTGCATCGAGATTGCCTCCTTTGAGATGTGGGACCTATGGCTCGCTGGCCCTTACCGACGCATCGCCGGTCGAGGCGACCTTGCCGAGGAGATCGCCGGCGCGCAGTGCCGGGGGTCTCGACGGACAACTTTCGAGACGCTGCACGGTTTCGGTTCTGCTCGACTCCTCGATCGACTCGAGCACTTCGAGCACGTGGTAGCCGAGCTCGGCGCTCGTCCGATGCAGGGACCCCGCGAGCGAGTCCACGAGATCCGCCACCCCGAGACCGCGGGGCACTCCGTCCTTCGACGACCAGTTCTGAAGTGCCAGCACGGGCGGAACCACCCTCCACTCATTCTGAGCGTTCGCCTTGAAGGTGACGTCTCCCTCGAACTTGTCGGGATCGGGCAGACGCAGGATGCCCTCCGTGCCGTAGACCTCGATGTGCTGGACATGGTCCGACCACAGGTCGAAGCTGGCGGTGAGGGTTCCCAGGACACCTGAGGCGAACCGCAAGATGGCGACCGCGTGCGTCGGCACGGTCACTCGCACCGTGTCCACCCGCCGGTTCGTTGCGGTGACGCGACGCGGATTCGCACCAATCCGCGTCGCGCCGCTCACTGAGTAGATAGGACCGAGGCAGTTGACGAGGCCCACGATGTAGTACGGCCCCATATCGAGAAGGGGTCCACCTCCCGGCCCGAAGAGGAACGACGGGTCCGGGTGCCACTCCTCGGCGCGACTGTGGGGAATCGTCGCTGCCGCGCCGATCGGTTCGCCGATGAGCCCGGCGTCGATAGCCGCTCTCGCCGTCTGGTTCGGCGCCGCCAGGAAGGTGTCTGGTGCGCAACCCAGCCGACCAGACGCCGTCGACAGCGCATGCAATAGCGAGTCGGCTTCGGCTAGCGACGCGGAGATGGGTTTCTCGCTGTAGACGTGCTTGCCTCTGGACACCGCCGCCTTGCTCACAGCCGCGTGGGCAACTGGCGGCGTGATGTTCACGACGACGTCCACCGCATCGTCATCGAGCAGCTCGTCGACGGACGAGAACTCCTTGATGCCGTGGGCCTCGGCAGCCTGCGACGCTCGCTCCTGGTCGACGTCAGCGCATCCGAGCACGTGCATCGTCGGGAGCGTTCGCAGGCCCCGCACGTAGGCGCTGAGGATGTTCCCGCACCCGACGATGCCAATATGCGTATCGGCTCCTGGCTCCCGGCTCACGTCGCCGGCCGCAGGCGTATGGCGATGACCTCGTCCCATGGGGACATGAGAGCATTCGCCTCGTATGGATCCGCTGCGCTCGGCCACCCGACCGCGTGTGTCGTCGTGTAGCCGGCCCACTCACCACCATCGAAGATCGGGATCGCGGGGACTGTGTTGACCATGATCGACTCAAGGGTCGCGTAGTCCTTCTTCAACTGCGCTGTGCTGTCGGTGGACGACGCTGCGGCCAGCGCTGCATCGGCCTTCGTGCTCGTGAAGCGCTGGACGTCGCCGATGGCGCTCTTCCCGATCGGTGCGGAGAGGGAGGAGTTCAGCATGTAGTCGTAGATCGAGTACGGGTCGCCGGTCGTGAACTCGCCGCAGAACGTCATTGTGTAGTTGCCGACCGTGTAGTCGCTCGCCCAGGCGCTCTCGGAGACGCCGCTCACCGTCGCGTTGATGCCGGCCTTTCGGAGTTGGCTTGATATGAGCTCGAGGTCGGTCATCCAGTCGGTGTAGGGAGACGGTCCGAGAAGCGTCAAGTTGAACGGCTTGCCTGTCGGCTCATTGAGCATCCCGTTCGCTCCCATCTTGAACCCGGCGCTCTCGAGAAGCGACTTCGCCTTTGCTGGGTCGAACTTCACTGTGTCGGTGGCATAGGCGGATGTCAGCCACTTGCTCCACCGCGGAAGCGAGAGGCCGGTGGCGTTGTCCGTTGCGAAGTAGAAGCCCTTCTCTCCTTCTGTCACGATGGCATTGCGTGTGAGGGCCTCACTGAGGGCCTTGCGGACCGTCACGTTGTTGTACGGTGCCTTCGCGTCGTTCGTACACATGTAGAAGTTACCGATCGGCGCCACCGTCTCGAAGTGGTGCTTCGGATCCTTGGCCAGGAAGGCCGACTTGTAGTCGGAATTGAAGACCGTGTTCCAGTCGATGGTGCCTGCATCGATCGGTAGGTCCGCGCTCGAGTTGCCCGAGTACGACAAGAAGTGGAGCTCAGCGATCTTGGGCTTGCCGGGCTGCCAGTAGTGGGTGTTCGCCGTCAAGGTGAACTCTTCGGTGGAGAACGACTTGAGGGTGTAGGGCCCCGTCCCGATGGGTTTTGTGTCGACGTACGTCACCGGGTTCTTGATGTTCTTCCAGATGAACTCTGGCACGATGAGCACTTCGCTGACGAGGAACAACTGCTGGTACCCGGGGCGCGGGAACTTGATCGTGGCCTTTGTGGGGCTCGGAGCGCTGGCGCTCGTGAATGTCACGCCCACGCCGTCGAGTGCGGGGAACTTCTTCATGAGGTTGAAGGTGAACGCGACTGTCGCGGCGGTGAACGGCTTGCCGTCGGTGTACTTCACCCCCTTCCGGATGTTCAGGACGAGCTCTCGCCCACCATCGGCCCATGACCACGAAGTGGCGAGCCAGGGGTAGATCTGGCCTGTCTTCGAGAGGTTGTACTGCATCAACGGTTCGTAGATCATGGCGGTAGCACCCTGTGTGTGGGCACTGTTCGTCAGAGAGAACGGGTTGAAGCCGGGAGCGAACGGCCCCTCTGGGTCGGCGATGATTGTCAGGCTGCCCGAAGGGCCGCTTGCCAGCCGCGATGCGGACGCGGATGCCGCCGGAAGCAGCAGCACCGCCAACGACAGCGCCAGCAGCGCCGCCAACAGCGCCGCCAAGGCGGGCCGTTCCTTGTGGATTATTCTCATTTCCCCCTCCTTTTCAGTCATGAGCTACGCTCCATGAGGTTGGTTCTTCTAGACGCTCTTGCGCCGTGGCGAGGGCGGATGGCGGCGTCACCGACGAGGCGGACTGGGACCGCACCGCGGCATTCGGCGATGCGCCGGCTTTTGCCTCGGATCCGGAGAGGAGCCAGCACGCGCTCCAGCGCGTCTCGTCGACAGCGAATTTCGGCGGTCGTTCCCTTCGACAGACGTCCATCGCGTGAGGGCAGCGCGGGTGGAAGCGACAACCGCTCGGCGGATTGATCAGACTGGGGTTCTCTCCTGTGGCACGGACCGTCCGTCGCCCGGACCGAAGAGACTGCTCCGGATCGGGCGCTGCGGCGACGAGAAGTTGGGTGTAGGGATGTGCGGGTTGCTGGGTGACGGCTTCCGCCGGCCCCGACTCGACGATCTCTCCCGCGTACATGACCAGCATGCGCTCGGTGAAGTAGCGGGCTGACGCGATGTCGTGCGTCACGTACAGGAGTGCTAGCTCCTTTTTCCGGACAAGGTCCGACAGCAGGTTGAGGACGCTCAACCGGACCGAGACGTCGAGCATCGAGACCGGCTCGTCGGCGATGAGGACGCTCGGCTGCACCGCGAGCGTCCGGGCGATCGCCACGCGCTGACGCTGTCCCCCTGACAGCTCGTGCGGCAGCTTGTCGATGACCTGGTCGGCCGGGGTGAGGTGCACCTGCTCGAGCAACGACAGGACCTGCGCCCTGGCTTCTTTTCGTGAGGAGACGAGGTGGTGAATGCGGAGCGGCCGCTCGAGGTGATAGGCCACCGTGTGCACGGGGTTCAGGGACGCGTAGGGGTCCTGGAAGATCAGTTGCACGTCGGACCGGTAGCGACGGAGGACGGAGCGACGCCAAGAGCCGGCCCTCGTTCCCTTGAAGACGATCTCGCCGGACGTCGGCCGCTCGAGTCGCGCCACGGCTCGTCCGACCGTGGACTTCCCCGAGCCGCTCTCTCCCACGAGGGCGAGGCTCGCGCCTGCATACAGGTCGAAGGACACGTCGTCGACGGCACGCACCACTCGCCGCCTGGACACGACCGACCGGATCGACTGGTCCTGGACAGGGTAGTACTTGCGCAGGGACTCGACGTGCAAGATGGGATCGGTTCGTTGCCACTCTCGCTGCGAGACAGACGTGCCAGTCGGGTCGAGACGTATGGGGGCGGTCGGGTCAGCCATCGTCGGCCTTCACCAGCGGTGGCTCCGAATGACCGCTGGCATAGCGCCAGCAAGTCACGACGTGGCGCGTCGAGCCGGGCTCGACGAGAAGCGTTGACGGCGGGTACTCCACCCTGCAGATGTCCATGGCGTGCGCGCAGCGAGGATTGAACGGACACCCGGACGGAAGCGCACGCAGGTCGGGGGGGAAGCCCGGGATGCCCGAGAGCGTGCGGCGGGGACCCGACAGCGGCGGGAACGACTGCAGGAGCCCTTGGCTGTAGGGGTGCGCCGCGTGCTCGTAAAGCCGTTGCGACGAGCCGATCTCCACGACTCGTCCGGCGTACATGATCGCCACGGCGTTCGCGATGTCGAGAAGAAGCGAGAGATCGTGAGTGATGAAGAGGTAGGCGAACGAGAGCTCGCGTCGGAGGTCCTCGATCTTCTCGAGGATCTGTCGCTGGGTGACGACGTCGAGCGCCGTGGTCGGCTCGTCCATGACGATGAGATCCGGCTCGAGGGCGAGGGCCATCGCGATCATCACGCGCTGGCGCATGCCTCCCGAGAGCTGGTGGGGATAGCTCCGGAGCCGGTCGACGCTCACGCCCACCAGGTCCAGCAGCTCCTCGGCCTTGGCGTATCGGTCCGCCTTCTTCATGTCAGGACGGTGGGCCCGCAGGGCGTCGGTGAGCTGGCTACGAATGTCGACGACGGGGTTCAGTGCGTTCATGGCGCTCTGGAAGACGACTGCGACGTGCTCCCAGCGGTAGCGCCGAAGCTGGGCCTTGGTGAGCTGCAGGACGTCGACGGCGTCGACGACTTCTCCGGAGCGGCGCGGGTAGAAGAGGACTTCGCCGCCGGTGACGTGTGCAGGGGGGCGGAGCAATCGGGTGATCGCGTGCGCAAGCGTCGACTTCCCTGAGCCGCTCTCCCCGGCGAGGCCGAGAGCCTCGCCCCGACGAATCACCAGGTCCACCCGGTCGACGGCATGGACGGCGCCCTGTCCGTCGCCGTAGTCCACCGACAGTCCGCGGATCTCCAGGAGCGGCTCCGGCGCCCCGTGGTCAGCCGTCGCCAGGTGGTGGGGTTCGGCGACCGCCAACGTCGACGCCGCGGGCAATCCGCCAGACGTCATGGCGCGTCACTGCTTCGCCGAACGGGCGAACCGCCGATGCCTACAAGAGGGGCGAGGCGCAGCCGCCTCCGGAGGCTACCCCTGCGAGACGCGCTCAGGCGGGGATTCGCGATCTCGTCGACGCCGAAGTTCATGAGCGCGAGTCCGGTGCCGAGCAGCGCGAGGCACAGGCCGGGGGGCACGAACCACCACCACGCGCCACTGGTCAGCGCCTCGGCGTTCTGCGCCCAGTACAGCATCGTGCCCCAGCTCCAGGTCGTCACGGAGCCGACACCGAGAAAGGCGAGTCCCGCCTGGATGAGAATCGCGTAGACGACGGTGATGAGGAATTGCGCTGCGATGAGCGGGATCTCGTTGGGGACGATCTCGAACCAGATCATCCGCATCGTCGACTCCCCCGCAACCCGCGCCGCCTGGACGTAGTCGCGCCGCCTGAGCGAAAGCGTCTGTGCACGCAGGATCCTCGCGGTCCACGGCCACGCGGTCACGGCGATCACGATCGAGACGACAACGGTCCCTGCGCCTCGAAGGTAACCCGCCAATACGATGACCAGGGGCAGCGCGGGAATCACCAAAATCGCGTTCGTGAACGTCGACAGGATGTCGTCCCACACGCCACCTAGGAATGCGCTGAGCAAGCCGAACGTGACGGCGATCACCATGGCGACGGCCGACGCTCCGAAGCCGACGATCAGCGAGGCGGACGTGCCGTCGACCAACTGGGCGAACACGTCCTGACCCGTGTCGGTGGTGCCCAGCAGGTGGGTCGCCGAGGGCGGCGCAAACGCATCCGGGCCGGTCGCCGACGGGTTGGCCACGAAGTGCGGCCCGATCACCCCGAGCAGCACGAAGAAGAGGACGATCCCGAACCCGACCTGCACCTTTCGAGATCGTGCCGCGCTCCGCAGCCAGCCGCGCGGCCGGGCCTGGGTTCCCTGGGGCACCCGGCTCACGGTCGCCGCGACGGTCGACATGGGTCAGCCTGCCTCTCGCGTGCGCGGGTCGAGCGCGGCGTACATGGCGTCCGCGCCGAGGTTCGCGAGCAGCACCATGATCACGATGATGAGGAAGATCCCCTGCATGAGGGGGTAGTCCTCGTTCGAGACCGCCTCGAAGAGCACGTAGCCGATCCCGGGGTAGGAGAACACGACCTCGGTGAGCAGCGCGCCACTCACGATGAACCCGAGGGACAGGGCGAACCCGGCCATGTTCGGGAGGATCGCATTGCGCGCTGCGTAGGTGAACGTGACGCGCATGCGGGAAAGCCCCTTCGCCTCCGCCAACAGGACATAGTCCTCCCCGAGGGTCGCCATCATCACGTTGCGCATACCGAGGAGCCATCCCGCGACCGAGCTCACGATGATCGTGACCGCGGGCAGGATCGCGTGGTCGAGCACGCTCGCGATGAAGCTCCACGTGAACCCGGGTGTGAGCGAAGACGAGTAGCCCATACTCAGCGGGAACCAATGCAGATCCACACCAAACACGGTGAGGACCACCAGGCCGAGCCAGAAGTACGGCACGGCGGAGAGGAAGGTGCTGACCGGAAGGAGGGAGTCCACCCACGTCCCACGGCGGTTCGCCGCCACTACCCCGAGGAGCGTTCCAATGCTGAAGCTCAGGACGGTGACCACACCGAGGAGGCCGACTGTCCACAGCAGTGACGCGCGGATCACTGAGGACACGGTGGCGGGGAAGTACGTGATCGAGATTCCAAGATTGCCGTGGAACAGCTGGTCCAGATAGCCGAAGTACTGGCCTATCAAGCTCTCGCGGGTGTCGATCCCGAAGGCGATGGTGAACGCGTGCAGCGCGGCAGGACTTATCGAGTGCCGGATGCGGCTGAAGACGAGCTCGACCGGATTGCCCGGCATGAGCCTCGGGATGAAGAAGTTCAACGTGACCGCGATCCACGCCGTGACGATATAGAAGCCCAGGCGGCGCGCGAGGAACCTCACCGCTACCGTTCCGCTCCACTGCCGGAGACCGACCCGTCAACCAATTGGCGTCGGATCAGAGGACGAAGCGTGTCCCTGGAGATCGCGAGTCCACTCAGCACGCGCGTGGTATCGCCCGACCAGATGGGATCCTCGTGCTCGACCGAGAGCACGCCATCGAAGCCCACTTCGTAGAGCGCGTCGACGATGCCGTTCCAGTCGATGGAGCCCCGACCCGGGACGCGGTACCGCCACCACCCGTTGTCCCACGGGTCCGCACGGTGCACCGCGCGGCCGTAGATTCCGACCCGGTCACGCCCGTCCGGAAGGATCTGGACGTCCTTCGCCTGCGCGTGGAGGATCCGGGGCGCGAAGTCCTTCAGGGCGCGGATCGGGTCGATCCCGAGCCACGTGAGGTGGGACGGGTCGTAGTTCAGGTAAAACCCGAGGGAGCACATCCACTCCCACAGCTCGGGCGAGTAGGCGAGGTTCGCCGGGTACCCGTCGGGGTGCCAACCTTCCATCGGGCAGTTCTCGACGATCAGCTTCGCCCCCCGCTCACCCGCGTACTCCACGAGCGGAGGAAGCTCACGCTCTGCGAGACGGAGGTTCTCGCGCACCGACAGGTTCCAGTCCCGTCCGACGAAGGTGCCGACGAGCTCGACCCCGAGAAGCGGCGCAGCATCGATGCAGGCGCGCAGATGCGCATGATGGCGCTGGCGCGTGGCGGCGTCCGGATGGAGGTTGTTCTCGTAGTAGGCGAGTGCCGAGATCGAGAGTCGTCGCTCGTCCAGGTACCCGCGGATCTTCTCTGCCTCCGCCTGGTCGAGCGTGGTCACGTCGATGTGACTGGCCTCGAACGGCCGGCCAGGAGCGTCCGGCCAGACCGCTACCTCGAGCGCTTCGAACTCGTGACCGGCCGCCCAGTCCGCAATCGAGAAGAGCGGGACGTCCGGGAGGCAAGCGGTCAGTACGCCGAGCTTCACTCGACGCTCACCCAGCCCTTGGTGCTCGCCGAGAGAAGCACCGCTTCGGTGATCCGGGTGCTCCGGAGCCCGTCGTCGAACGTCGGGTACGACGCCGGATCGTCGCTCCCCATGGAGCGGTAGACCTCCCCGAACAGGTCGGTGAAGCTCTCGACGAAACCTCGTGCGTGTCCGGGAGGCAGCGCGCTCGCGCCGAAGGCTGTGCCTATTTCGTCGCTGCCGTCGCGAGGTGCCAACTTGTTCAGCTGCCGTGTCCCGATCCATAGCCACTCAGGGTTCTCCTGGTCGAACGCCACGCTCGCGTCGCTACCGTCTACCTGAAACCACAGCCGGTTCTTCCTACCTGCCGACACCTGGCTCACGGTGAGCGTTCCGACGACACCGCCGGTCGCTCGAAACAGAAGGCACGCGATGTCCTCGGTGTCTACGGGCACGAAGTCCCGCGACAGTGCCGAGGGCGGGCTCCCCTCCGTGAACGGGCTCGGACGCTTGTCGTAGACGGTCGACGTGAGCGCGGTCAGGTCGGTTATCCGACACCCCGAGATCCACTCCGCGAGGTCGCACCAGTGCGATCCAATGTCGGCGAACGCCCGCGACGGACCGCCGACGGCGGCCAGGGTGCGCCAATTCCCGGCTGTCGGGGCGAGCAACCAGTCCTGGAGGTACGAACCGTGGAGCAGGTGGAGCGCGCCGAGCGCACCATCGTGCACCATCGTCCAGGCGCGCCGAGCCATCGGGTGATAGCGGTACGCGAAAGCCACGGCGGCCCTGAGACCAGATCCCTTCGCAAGCTCCGAGAGGTTCGCCGAGTCGACGGCATTGGTGGCCAGTGGCTTCTCGCAGACGACGTGCTTGCCGCGGGAAAGCGCCATCTCCACGATCTCCCGGTGCGTACCGTTCGGCGTGCACACGTGCACGACGTCGACGTCTTCGTGCTCGATGAGCGCGGTGAGGTCGGAGAAGGAAAGTTCGGCCCCAAATGCCGCGGCAGCAGTCCGCGAGCTCTCCGGGTTGGACGCGGTGACGCCGATGATCCTGGCGCCCGCTTGCCTCGCCGCAAGAGCGTGGACCCGTCCGGCGAATCCCGCTCCGACAACGGCAATGCCGACCTTGGCTACGTCTCTGGCGCTCACGGGCTGCCAACTATACTCGCGATTCGGTGCGAAAGTATGGACGAATTCCGTACCAACTAGCTATGCTTCGTCCGATATTGGACTAATGGACGGAGGGCGACGTAGGGTGGCAGGCGAAACGAACGGGTCGACGGGCGCACGCGACCTCCCGAGTCTGATGCGGATGGTCGAGTTGCTCGCGAGTCGGCAGGCGTCCAGCCGCGCAGATCTCGCGCGCTTGACGGGCTTGTCCCCGTCCACGGTCTCCCAACGCGTGGACACGCTCCTGCGATGCGGTCTGCTCATCGAGGTCGGCAACGGAACCTCGACCAGGGGAAGGCGACCAGTGCTGCTCTCGCTCAACCGCGCCGCGGGAGTGCTGCTCGGAGCTGACCTCGGGGCATCACACTTCGAGCTCGGCATCGCGGACCTCGACGCACGCATCTTCAAGATGCGGCTCGGTCCAATCGACATCGCGACCGGTCCTGAGGCAGTGCTCACGCAGGTCACGACCGAATTCAGGCAAATGCTCGACGAGGAGGGCCTGTCACCACAGGACGTGCGCGCGATCGGTATCGGGCTGCCCGGGCCCGTCGACTTCGAACGAGGCATGGCGGTGCGGCCCCCGATCATGCCGGGTTGGGACGGGTTCTCGGTGCCGGCGTGGTTCATGGAGCGTTTCGAGGCGCGCGCGGTGGTCGACAACGACGTGAACGTGATGGCACTCGGCGCATATTGGAGCGGTCAGTTCTCAAGTGAGCACATGCTCGTGGTCAAGGTGGCGACCGGGATCGGCTGCGGGATCATCACGGGCGGGAAGTTGCACCGAGGTGCCGACGGGGCCGCCGGTGACATCGGCCACATTCGGGTAGCCGGAGTAGATGTCACCTGCCCGTGCGGGAACAGGGGCTGTCTCGAGGCGGTTGCCTCAGCCTCTGCCGTGGCTCGCCAGCTACGACTCGAAGGGATGGCTATCGAGGACACCGACGAGCTCGTGCGCATGGCACGCGCAGGCGAACCGCGCGTGCTCATAGCGGTCCGGGCAGCAGGGCAGCAGATAGGCGAGGTCCTGGCGTCGCTGGTGAACTTCTACAACCCCGACACGGTCGTCATCGGCGGCGCCCTGGCGGAGCTCCGGGATGAGCTCCTCGCAGTCGTGCGCGGAGTGATCTACCAGCGAGCGCTCCCGCTCGCCACGCGTGCACTGACGATCGCCGCGAGCACCACGGCGCAGCATGCCTGCCTCAGCGGCGCCGCGATCCTGGCCCGACAGGCTGCGCTCGACGCCGACTCTGTCGCCAGCTGGGTCTCGAACCCGTCAATCGACCAAGGGGCAGTCGCTGGACTCGCCGCAGGCGCTCTTGGAACGACCATGTCCTGACCCGTCATGAAGCGCTGCGGCTCCGGCCTCCCCGGAAAGGAGCAGCCAGCGGGCCGCGCATGCCGTTCGATCCAGGCTCTCCGAGCGGACCCACAACAGTTCGGCAACCGCGAGAGATCGCATCCTTTACGCAGCCCCAACGGGGTTCGAACCCGTGTCTCCACCTTGAGAGGGTGGTGTCCTAGGCCTCTAGACGATGGGGCCGAGCGCAGATGCGCGTGCGCACGCCTGCACAGCTCGGGGGGGAGGACTCGAACCCCCAATAACAGGGCCAGAACCTGTCGTGTTGCCGATTACACCACCCCCGAATGGGCGGGAGCCAGGTTACCCGAGGCCACGTGCGGGGTGCGCCGCCTGCGTCCGCGAGCCCGCCCTTTACCCCCGCCGGCCGCCGACCCACCCGTTACCCCCCCCGGCCGCCACCTGACGACCCGATGGCCATATCGCCGAGGCCGTGGAGCGGCTTGTAGCCGATGATGCGCCCCAGCGCGACGGCCGCCGCTGTGCTCAGGAAGTAGGGGATCACCGCGGTCCCGTGGATCGGCGAGGTCTGGGTGGGCGTCGGGTGCGGGGTGAGGCCGACGTCGGTGGCGATCGCCATCGAGCGTGCCTCGTGGAACGGGTCGGTCACGATCAGCACGTCCGTGTCACCCCGGGGGCGCAGCTCGGCGGCGGCGAGCGCGAGGTTTGTCCAGCTGTCGCTGCCGCCCACCTCGACGATGTCCGAGGTCGGCACGCCCTTTGTGTTGTGAAGGTACATTTCGCCGACCTCGGACTCTGTGTACTGATCCCCGGACTCTCGCGATCCGGTGCACACGATCAGGCGGGCGTATGTGTCCTTCCAGAGGATGAAGGCCTGGTCGAGCCGCGCCTGCAGGTCGGGCGACGGCGCCGCGTCGTAGGCTGCCGCTCCCATCACCACGATGGCCTGCGCCTTTACGGGGGCGTACTGGCGAGAGGTCAGCCACACCTGGACGAGGGTGACGGCGTAGTAGACGACGATGGCGACGAACAGGAGCAGCGCGATCTTGAGAGCCCAGCGGAGAGGAGCCGTGATCCAGCGGAAGGGGGCCGTGATCACGCGGAGGAGGAACACCGCGCGTGATCAGCCCGTCCGGGCGCGCCGGAGCGCGGCCATGAGCCGGCGAAGCACCTCTTCGCGTCCGAGCACCTCGAGCGACTCGAACAGCGGCGGCCCGACGGTGCGTCCGGTGACCGCGACCCGGATCGGCGCCTGCGCCTTCGCGAGCTTCCGCCCCGCCTGCTCCCCGACCGTGACCGTCGCCTCGCGGAGCGCGTCTGCGGACCACCTCACTTCCTCGTAGGCGCGGAACGCCGCGTCGAGCAACGCGGCTGCGCCTGGGTCCGAGCCGATCGCCTTCTCCCACGACGCCGCGTCCATGACGGGGTCCCGGAGGAACACGAAGTCCACGAGGCCCGGCACCTCGGCGAGGGTCGCCACGCGCTCCTGGACGAGCGGCGCCAGCCGCAGGAACACGGCGGCATCGAAGCGCTCGGGCGGCCACGGCGGCGGGCCCACCGACTCCGGCACCCACCCACCTGCCGCGCGCCGGGTGACGGGGTCCACCCAGGGCCGCACCCGGTCGACGAACTCGTCGACGCTCAGGTCGCGGATGTACTCGCCGTTCATGTGGGAGAGCTTCTTCACGTCGAAGAACGCAGGCGAGTGGTTCACGTCCTCCAGGGCGAAGTTGTCGACGAGCACCCCGACGGGCACCTTCTCTGCGCCCCCCGGCGGGCTCCACCCGAGCAGGGCGAGGTAATTGCGGAGCGCCTCGGGAAGATAGCCCTGGTCGCGGTACATCTCGACCGCGACCGGGTCCCGGCGCTTCGACAGCTTCTCCCTGTCCTCGTTCACGAGGATCGGGAGGTGCGCCCAGACCGGCAGCGGCGTCGCCCCGCCCGGACCCGCCTCCCCCGGACCCGCCCCGCCCGGACCCGCCCCGCCCTTCGCCGCGGCGTCGAGCGCGCGCCAGATGAGTATCGCCTTCGGCGCGCTCGGCAGCAACTCCTCGCCGCGGATGACGTGGGTGATCTTCATGTCGCGGTCGTCGACGATGTTGGCGAGCACGAAGAGCGGCTGCCCGTTCGAGCGTGCGACGACGAAGTCCTCCATCGTGTTGTTGCGGAACGTGACCGTGCCACGGATCAGGTCGTGGACCTGGGTCTCGCCCTCCGCCGGCGTGCGGAAGCGAAGTGCGTTGCCCTCCCGGGGAAGGCCGCGGTCCCGGCAGAAACCGTCGTACCCGGGAGTGGCGCCCATCATCCTGCGCGTGCGCACGGCCTCCTGCGTGCAGTCGCACGCGTAGAGGTAGCCCGCGTCCCACAGCGTGTCGATGGCCGACTGGTAGCGCGCCGCGCGCTCCGACTGGCGGTACGGGCCCTCGTCCGGCTCCAGACCGAGCCACGCGAGCGCCTCGACGATGCCGTCCACCCACTCCTCGCGGTTGCGCTCCGTGTCGGTGTCCTCGATGCGGAGGATGAAGACGCCGCCGTTGCGCCGTGCAAAGAGCCAGTTGTACAGCGCGGTGCGCCCGCTCCCGACGTGGAAGTAGCCCGTCGGGGACGGCGCGAAGCGGACCCTGGGGACCGGCACGCCTCCGGCTCAGTCGTCCTCGACCAGCGTGATGGCACCGGTCGGGCAACTCGTCACCGCTTCACGCAGCCGGTCGCGAAGCGTCTCGGGCGGGTGCTCGTCGAGCACGTAGAGGTACCCGTCGTCCCGGACCTCGAAGACCTCGGGCACGATCCCCATGCACACGGCGTTGCTCGAGCACACGTCGAAGTCGACCTCGACCTTCACCGGAAACCTCCCGTCGACGTACTTTTCGGAGACGGTCACGTGAACGGAAGGAGCTTACTCGTCACTCCCCACGCTTCTCGGAGCACAATCTCCCCGGGGCCGGACCGCCCGGGCCTGCAGTGGAGCGTACGAGGAGGGAGCGGTGAAGGGGTTCCGAAATTTCATGACGCAGGGGAACATCGTCGTAGTGGCGGTGGGCCTCGTGGTGGCACTCGCCTTCGAAGGCCTCATCAAGGCGTTCGCGACAGCGGTCATCGACCCGATCGTCAACCGCGCGCAGGGCAACCACCCGATCGGGCTCGGCGTCCAGCTCGGCGCGGCGGGGAACACGAGCACCTTCGTGAACTTCGGCGCGTTCATCGCGGCGATCGTCTACTTCATCATCTTCATGCTCGTCGTGTACTTCGTGATCGTCGTCCCCTTCAGGAAGGGCCAGGCGCGTCGCGGCGTCACCGTCTTCGCCGCCCCGGCGCCGGCCAAGACCTGTCCCTACTGCCTGTCGACAGACCTGCCCGTCGCGGCGACGAAGTGCAAGTACTGCGGGAGCGAGCTTCCGGCGACACCGGCCACCGGGGGTCAGGCGCCGTCCAACTGAGCGTCGGCCGTCAGGTTCGGGCCTCGCCCACGAGTGCTGCGAGGAAGTCGTGGTCCGCCAGGATCGGCCGGTCGGCGAGGAAGAGCTTGCCGTAGCGCTCGAAGTGCATGAACTGCTTTGCGAGGAGGAACGCGCCCCGTGTGAAGTCGGACATGAGACCGCCGGCCTCGTCGGCCAGCCGTATCATCCGGCGGTTCGTGCGCAGCCGCAGCAGCACCGAGCGCAACGGGCGCTGGTGGGCACGCGCCCCGCGTGCCTTCGCGGCCTGGATGAGCGGCGCCTCGAGCATGTCGGCGAGGCTGACCTCGCCGAAGGGGCGCGTCAGTGCAGGCTCGACGATGCCGCGGAGGAACCTCGTCAGGTCGTCGTCGGACATCCCGAGCCCGACCTGGATCGCGCGCCCGTAGACGCGCGTGAGGTGGGCGGTGATGTCGGGCCACGCCGCCTCGTCGCCGAGCACCGCGTCGAGGAGCCGGAGGACGAACCGGTGGGTGTCGCCGTCGAGCCGGCCGACGATGCCCCAGTCGATGATGCCGAGACGGCCGTCGTCGAGCAGGAGCATGTTCCCGGCGTGCAGGTCGCCGTGGAACGCGCCCCACCGGACGGTCGTCGTGAAGAACGCCCGCACGACCTGCTCGACCAGTGGCGCAGGATCCTGTCCGCGGGCCGCGGCCGCGGCGAGGTCGTCGATCGCCACGCCGTGCAGCAGCTCCATCGTGAGGACGTTCCGCCCGGACAGCGCCGGGAACGGCTCGGGAACCGCGATGCGCTCGAGGCGAGCCTCCGAAAGGAGGGCGCGGAAGTGCGCGAGCGCCCTCGCCTCGTTCCGGAGGTCGAGCTCCTCGGCGAGCTGCTGGCGGAGCCCGTCGAGGAGCTGGAGCACCGACCCCGCGATCTGCTCCCCGGTCTCCTTGGCGACGAGCTCCGCCAGGGGAACCATGAGCCGCAGGTCGGCAGCGACCTCCAAGTCGATCCCCGGGCGCAGCACCTTCACCGCCACCTCCCGCCCGTCGTGGAGGCGCGCGCGGTGGACGACGGCGATCGAGGCCCTGCCGATCGGCCGGGGGTCCAGGTACGCGAAGGCCTCGTCCAGGTCCATGCCGAGGTCGTCCTCGATGCTCCGGCGGACGAGGTCGAACGCGACGGGCTGCCCGGTGTCGAGGCACGCGCGGAACTCGTCGGCGACCGCCTCGCCGAAGAGCCCCGGCGACGAGGCGACCAGCTGGCCGAACTTGACGAACGTCCCACCGAGGTCCTGGCACATCAGGCGCAGCGCCCTCGCGGCCACGGCGGCGGGGAGAAGCCCCCCGCCGCCCCGCGCGTGGAGGAGCTGGCGGGCGGCCAGCGGCGCGAGACGCCCCACACCGGACCGGACGATCCGGCCCGCGCGCGCAACCCGCTCACGACGGGTCGGCTCCGGAAGCCGGCGGCGATGCACGCGCGGCACCGCCTCCGACGGGCCCCGACCGTCGGGTGAGACCGTTGGCGCCGCCACGGGTGGAGAGGCTGGTGAGGCCGGCGCGGTCCCCGAGAAGCGCGGAGGTGGCTCGGGGGGACCGGTGACCCAGGTCCCGGCTCCGCTCATCCGCCCACGATCGGGCCTGCCGGGCCCGGCCCCAGGGACGACGGAAGGTCGGGAGCAGGCGACCCGCCCGCCGACGCGTCGCGGGGCTCGCCCGCTCGCGGCGGACGGGGCCGGTGACGTCCCAACGCGAACCCCGCTGTCGGCTGGCCGAGCGGACTCTGGTGCGGGAAGTAGGTCTCGAGCTCCCGGTCGAAGCGCGTCGCGTGCCGTTCCTCCCGCCTGACCCACGCGACGACGACCGGGATGAGGGCGAGCATCATCAAGACGTCTCCCCCGACCCACATGATGACCCCGCCGATGTGCAGGTCCGTGAGGAGCGACGGCCCCCAGGTCCGGTGCTCGGCCGAGAACGCGGGGAAGATCTCGCTCGTCTCGAGGCTGAGCGTGAGCCCGACGAAGGTGTCGACGGGGACGGCGAGGAAGAGCAGCAGCGCGCGCATCGGCGGCTGCATCCTGTACCGGTTCGGGTCCGCGCCGAAGATCTGGCGCCAGAAGAGGTAGCCGATCGCAAGGAAGAGGAGGTGCTCCAACTGGTCCACCGCCTCGTACTCGATCGCCCAGTTGAAGAGGATCGTGAGGTGCGTGACCGGCACGAACAGCCCGTAGAGGACGAAGGCCGTGACCGGGTGCCCGGCCACGCGCGCGAGGCGGGAGCGCAGCAAGGCGGTCACCCGCCGGTGCGCAGCGCCTGCGGTGGCCCGCCAGACCAGGTCGACGGGTGACGAGGCGGCGAAGAGGATCGCAGCCACCATGATGAGGAGCAGGTGCTGGATCATGTGGTCCCAGAACAGCGTCCTGTCGTACGCCCCGAGGAAGCTCACGACCGCGACCGCGCTCACCCCCACCCCTCCGACGAACGCGGCCGTGCGGTGGGCCGGCCAGGGATGGCGCGGGTGGAGCCGGTTCTGGCGCCCGACGCCCCAGAGATAGAGGGCGAGGGCGCAGGAGAGGACGGCGATGGGGGCGGGAGAAAGGTCCACCCGGAGGAACTGGCCGCCTGCGAGCGGCGGAAGGAGGGCGGGCGGGAAGAACATGCGGTGCGTCATGAAAGGCGTGCCGACGCCCTGCGCGCGGCGCGCCGAGCCTAGAACGCCACGGCGACACCCGTGCCCTCGGGGCCCTGGGCGTGGGCCGGTTCACGCTCGGGCAACCAGCACTCGGCCGGTCGGCCGACGCGAGCCCGGTTCAGACCGCCTTCACGGCGGTCACGAGCTTCTGGAGCGTGTCCTTCGCGTCGCCGAACAACAGGACGGTCTTATCGTCGAAGAGCAGCGCGTTGTCGATCCCGGCGAAGCCCGGCCGCATCGAGCGCTTGAGAAAGACGATGTGCTGAGCCAGGTCTGCGTGGATGATCGGCATCCCGTAGATCGGGCTGCCGGGCGAGTTGACCGCTGCGGGGTTCACGGTGTCGTTCGCGCCGACGACCAGCGCGACGTCGGCGGTGGGCATCTCGGGGTTCGCCTCGTCCATCTCCTTCAGCTCGTCGTAGGGGACGTTCGCCTCCGCGAGGAGGACGTTCATGTGGCCGGGCATCCGGCCGGCGACCGGGTGGATCGCGTAGAAGACCTCGACTCCCCTCGACATGAGCTCGTCGGCAAGCTCCTTGACGACGTGCTGCGCCTGGGCGACCGCCAGCCCGTACCCGGGGACGATCGCCACCTTGCGGGCGTAGGCGAGGAGGACGCCCACGTCTTCGGGCGTCGAGGTCTTCACTGCCTTCCCGTCGAGCCCTTCTGCGGTCCCGGTCGCGGTGACCACCGCGCCAAACGCGCTGAACAGGATGTTCGGGATCGAGCGCCCCATCGCCTTGCTCATGAGGCGCGTGAGCAGCATGCCGGACGCGCCGACGAGGGTGCCGGCCACGATGAGGAGGGGGTTCCCGAGGGTGAAGCCCGACGCCGCGACCGCGAGGCCCGTGAACGCGTTGAGCAGCGAGATGAGCACGGGGACGTCCGCACCGCCGATCGGCAGGGTGAACGCCACGCCGAGGAGGAGCGAGAGCCCGAGGACGCCGAAGACGTAGTCGGTCGAACCGGTGACCACCGCCGTCACGAACAGCGCCACGATCCCCGCGCCGACGAGCCCGTTGATGGCCTGCTGCGCGGGGTAGACGATCGGCCGCGTGGGCATCAGCTCCTGGAGCTTTGCGAACGAGACCGCGCTGCCCGCGAACGAGACGCTCCCGATGAGGACGCCGAGCACTGCTTCGACGATCACGTAGGTGGCCGGGCTCACGCCGGTCGTGTGGGCGTGGAGGAGCTCGGTCACCGAGATCAGCGCCGCAGCACCGCCACCCACCCCGTTGAACATCGCGACCATCTGTGGCATCGCGGTCATCTTCACGAGCCGCGCCGCCGGCACCGCGACCACGGCGCCCAACGCCATCGCGCCGAAGGCGAGCCCGAGGTTGCGCACGGAGTGGTTCACTGTCCCCGCCGAGAAGGTCATGCCGACCGCGAGCAAGGCGGCACCTGCGCCGAGGAGATTGCCCCGGCGCGCGTGGCGCGGCGAGCTCAGACCCTTCAGCGCGACGACGAAGCCGATCACCGCGATCAGGTAGACCGCCGAGCGCCAGGTGGACAGCGGGAACGAGAAGCCCTGGTGCACGAGGGTCACGACGGGCCGTCCTCCGCCCCGGAACCCGGGACGGAGTCAGGTCCGGCAGGCCGTGCATCGGCGGCCGGCGCGGGTGGCGGAACGCGCTGTGGCTTCGCGTGGAACATCTCGAGCATCCGGTCGGTCACGACGAAGCCGCCCACGATGTTCAAGGTTGCGAGGAACACCGTGACGAAGCCGAGGACGAGCTGCGCGGGGCCGGTCGCCTCGCCCATGATGAAGAGCGCGCCCACGAGCACGATGCCGTGGATCGCGTTGGACCCGGACATGAGCGGCGTGTGGAGGATGCTCGGCACCTTCGAGATCACCTCGTAACCCACGAAGGCCGCGAGCACGAAGATGGTGAGGTACCACACGAGACCGGTCACGGCGCGCTCCCGAGGAGCCCGGCGGTGGACGCGCCGGCGGGCCGGCCCTCACGCAGCACGCAGGTCCCCGCCACGATCTCGTCGTCCCAGTCGGGCGCCACCGCGCCCTCCGAGGAGAGCAGCGCGAAGATGTTCAAGACGTTGCGCGCGTACAGCACGCTGGCGTGGGTCGGCATCCCCGACGCGGGATTGGCCATGCCCACCACCGTGGTGCCTTCCAGCACGACGTCCTTGCCGCGCTCGGTGACCTCGCAGTTGCCGCCGGAGTCGGCGGCCATGTCCACGACGACGGTGCCCGTCCCCATCGCCTCGACCATGCCGCGCGTCACGAGCACGGGCGCCCGCCGGCCCGGCACCGCCGCGGTCGTGACCACCGCGTCCGACTTCGTCACCTCGTCCACGAGCGCGCGCTGCTGCGCGGCAAGCTCCTCGGGCGTGAGCTCGCGCGCGTAGCCGCCGATCCCCTCCGCGCTGACGCCGAGGTCCACGAACGTGGCGCCGAGACTCTCCGCCTCCTCTTTCGCCGCGGCCCGCACGTCGTAGGCGCGCACGACCGCGCCGAGGCGCCGGCAGGTGGCGATCGCCTGGAGGCCCGCCACGCCGACTCCCATGACGAGCACCCTGGCCGGGGGGACGGTCCCCGCCGCCGTCATGAGCATCGGGAAGAAGCGTCCCAGGCGGGTCGCCGCCGTCAGCGCGGCACGGTAGCCCGACACGGTCGCCTGCGAGGAGAGGGCGTCCATGGACTGCGCCCTGCTGATGCGTGGAAGCAGGTCGAAGCTGAAGACGCTGCAGCCGCTGGCCGAGAGCACCCGCAACGCGTCCACCGACGCGGCCGGCTGCAGGAAGCTGAGGACGAGCGCACCCTCGGGCACGAGCGCGGCCTCCTCGGCGCTGGGCGGCTGCACCCGTACGACGGCCATCGCGTCCGCGAGGCACGACGCAGCGTCCGCCGCGACGTCCGCGCCCGCCGCCGCGTAGGCGGCGTCCGTGAAGGCGGCCTCCACGCCGGCGCCCGACTGCACCGAGACGGACCACCCTGCGGAGACGAGGCGCTTCGCCACGTCGGGGACGACGGCGACCCTTCGCTCACCCGCGACCGTCTCCGCCGCGATCGCCAGTTTCACAGAGGGAATTTCTTAGCAGGCGCGTCCCTCCGGGCCGGGGTTGGCGTCCTCCGGGCCGGGGTCGGCGTCCTCCGGGCGCGCTACTCCGGCGGTCGCCGCAACAGGTTCGAGACGCGCTGGTGGGTCACGCCGAAGAGCTTGGCGATGGCAGGGATGCTCGCGCCCTCGCGCCGCAGGGTGTCGACGAGCTCCTTACGCAGCGAGCCGCTCGCCTTCGCGAGGCAGGCGAGCATGCGGCTCACGAGCTGCATCGTTCCCGGCACGTCCTCTTCGGCCAGGATCTCGCGCCACGCGCGTCCTTCGGACCGTTGACGATGGAGGTCCAGCAGCCGTCTCTCGAGCAGCTGCAGGTCGTCCGTCAGCTCGCTCAGCGCGTGGGACAGCTCGTCGAGCGCACGCAGGGTCACGTCCTGGGCACGCCCTCCTCCCGTCCCACCGCCACGACCGTTCCCCCCGAAGCCTTGGTGGCGGTGGGCACTTCCGTTGCCCTCTCCGCCTGCCTCGCGCAGGGTGTCCCTGTGCACTTCCTCGCGGTCGGCGGAAACCCGCTGCCCGCTGTCGACGAGGTGTTGCGACATGGTCGTCTGCCTCCCACAGTGTCCGTTCTTGGGGTGGTACCCGCGGCCAGTCCTGTTCCGCTGGTATCGGATACCCGGCGGCCCCCGGCCGGAAACTGGCAGTGCAGCGCCCCGGCGACCTCCCCCGACCCCCACCGGCGGACGCGCCCGGTCGATAGCAGCAAAATCGGGTACCGGACGATCGTTTGTTTTGTCGTGAACCACGTCGCGCCCGGCGTGCCGGGTCGGGCGTGCGACCGCGCGCCCGCGTCTCGCATACGAGCGTTCGATGGGCGCGACGGCCGGTCCGAACTCCACTTATGCTGCCGCTATCGTGCGCTTGACCCGGCTCCCTTCTGCACGTATATCAGTGGAGCACCCCCAATCCGACGCGCGCGACGAGGAGCATGCGGTGGTCTGCACGACGACAGGATCACCGCAATGTTCGGACGTTCCGGACGCGGAATCCGTCTACGTGCAGGCGACGAACGAAAATTTCCCGGTCGCGTCGTGGCTGCTCCCCGCGTCCGTGCGTGCCGACCTGATGGCCGTCTACGGCTTCGCACGCCTGACCGACGACATCGGCGACGAGTCCGCGGGTGACCGCCTCGCGCGTCTCGAGTGGCTGGACCGCGAGCTCGAGCGCGCCGCGCGCGGCCAGGCCGGCAACGCGGTCATGCGACGCGTCGGCGCGACCATCGCCGCCCGCGGTCTCACGCTGCAGCCGTTCCGCGACCTCATCGACGCGAACCGCCACGACCAGACCGTCAGCCGCTACGAGACCTTCGAAGACCTGGTCGGCTACTGCCGGCTCTCGGCGAACCCGGTCGGCCGGCTCGTGCTCGAGATCTTCGGGGCCGCCACGCCCGACCGGGTCGCGCTCTCCGACGACGTGTGCACGGGGCTCCAGGTCGTCGAGCACCTCCAGGACGTCGCAGAGGACCTCGCGCAGGGCCGCGTCTACCTGCCCATGGTGGACCTCCGGGCGGCGGGGTGCGACGAGCACGACCTCCGCGCCGCGCACGCCGGGCCTGCGCTCCGCCGCGTCGTCGCGCTCGAGTCGTCACGCGCGCGGCAGCTGCTCTTCTCCGGCGCGCCGCTCGCGGCGAGCCTTCGTCTCCGTCCTCGCGTCGCCGTCGCGGCGTTCGCGGCGGGCGGCATGGCCGCGCTCGACGCGATCGAGGCGGCGGATTTCGACGTGCTCGCCCGCAGGTGCAGGCCCCGCACCTCGCGCTTCGCAGCCCGGCTCGCGCTGGTCCTGCTCACCCCGCTCGGCGCCCGCGCCTCGGGCGGTGCTGCGGCGATCCGGGCAGGTGCCGTCACGTGACCCCGGACGAGGCGGTCGAACGCGCCTATCGCGAGTGCGAAGCCGTCACGCGCCGCGAGGCGAAGAACTTCGCCTACGGGATCCGGCTGCTGCACCCCCCCGAGCGTCGCGCGCTCTCCGCGGTCTACGCGCTCGCTCGCCGGATCGACGACATCGGCGACGGCGACGAACCACCCGAGCGCAAGCTCGAAGGGCTCGCCGGGGTGCGCAAGCAGCTCGGCGCGGTCAGCGAGCCGACGGACGACGCCGTGCTGCTCGCGATCGCGGACGCGAAGTCCCGATACGACCTGCCGATGGACGCGTTCGGCGACCTCGTGGACGGCTGCGAGATGGACGTCGCAGAGACGACGTACGCCACGTTCGACGACCTCGTCGTGTACTGCCGGCGCGTCGCGGGATCGATCGGCCGGCTGTCGCTCGCCGTGTTCGGCGCGGCGCGCGAGCCGGGGGCGAACGCACTGGCGGACGACCTCGGAGTGGCCCTCCAGCTCACGAACATCCTGCGCGACGTGAAAGAGGACGGGAGGCGCGGCCGCGTCTACCTGCCTGCTGCCGACGCGGCCGCGCACGGCTGCCCGACCGACCTCTCCGACGACGAGTCGCTCGGCCGGCTCGTCGCCTTCGAGTGCACCCGCGCCGAGGAGTGGTTCGGGCGCGGTCTCGGGCTCCTCTCGATGCTCGACCGGCGCAGCCAGGCCTGCGTCGGCGCGATGGCCGGGATCTACTACCGGCTCCTGCGGAGGATCGCCCGCGACCCGATGGCCGTGACCCGGGGGCGTGTCTCGGTCCCGGCCGCAGAGAAGCTCTGGGTCGCCATGTCCTGTCTCGTCTCGCCCGTCGGGTCGCCGGCCCGCGTGCAGGGGGCGTCGTGAGCGCCGCCGCCCGGGCAACGGGCGGGTCCCGGGTGGTCGTCGTGGGAGGGGGGCTGTCGGGGATGGCGGCCGCGCTCGCGGCGAGGGATGCGGGAGCCGAGGTCACGCTCGTCGAGAAGCGCCGACGCCTCGGCGGCCTCACCTGGTCATTCGAGCGCAAGGGCCTCATGTTCGACAACGGCCAGCACGTGTTCCTGCGCTGTTGCACGGCCTACCGCGCCTTTCTCGAGCGCATCGGCGCGGCGGGCAAGGTGAACCTGCAGCGCGCGCTCGAGGTCCCGGTGCTCGCGCCAGGCGGGCGGCGCGGCCGCATCTACCGGACGTCGGTTGCGCTTCCTTCCCCGTTCCACCTCGGGCCGTCGCTCCTCGCCTACCGCCACCTCACCCTGGCGGAGCGCGCGCGGTTGTCCCGGCCGGTCCGCGCGTTGCGCGGGCTCACACTCGACGACCCCGCCCTCGACGAGGAGACCTTCGGGGCGTGGCTCGCGCGTCACGGGCAGTCGCCTCGCGCGATCGAGCGGCTGTGGGACCTCGTGGTGCTCCCGACCGTGAACGTCGGGTCGGCGTCGGCGTCGCTCACGCTGGCCGCGAAGGTGTTCCGCACCGGCCTGCTCGACACCGTCGACGGCGCGGACATCGGGTGGGCGGCCGTGCCGCTCGGGGAGCTCCACGGCGAGCACGGCAGGCGGGCGCTCGACGCAGCGGGCGTCGAGCTCGCGCTCGGCACCGCGGTGGACGCGGTGGAGCCCACCCACGTCGGCGCGCACCCGCTGGCGGTCGCAGCGGGCAGCCGGCGTCTGGACGCGGACGCCGTCGTCGTGGCCCTCCCCCACGACGCCGCGCCGTCGGTCCTTCCTGCAGGGACGCTCGGGAACCTCTCCGGCCTCGGACGCTCGCCGATCGTGAACGTGCACCTCGTCTTCGACCGCAAGGTGACCGAGCTCCCGATGGCCGCGGCGGTCTGCTCCCCGGTGCAGTTCGTCTTCGACCGCACCTCTGCCGCCGGGATCCCCGCATCCAGCGGCCACCAGTGCCTCGTCGTCTCCTTGTCCGACGCGACGACCTGGGTGGGCGCACGCCCCGACGACCTCGTCAGCACGTTCCACGCCGCGCTCGGGGAGCTCTTCCCCAAGGCCCGTGACGCGGCGCTCGTCGACGCGGTGGTGAGCCGCGAGCACGCGGCGACCTTCCGGGGCGGGCCCGGCACCGCCGCCCTCCGGCCCCGGCCGGCGACCTCGCTTCCCGGCGTGTTCCTGGCCGGCGCCTGGTGCGCGACCGGTTGGCCGGCGACCATGGAGGGCGCGGTGCGCTCGGGCCAGGCGGCGGCCGCCACCGCGCTCGCATCGCTGACGTCGCAGGCGTCGCCGGCAGAGGCCACGGGTCTCGAGAGGGCGTCGGCGTGACGACGTCCCTCGCGCCGCCAGGCTCAGGTGGGGTCTCCTCCGTGCAGGCACCCGGGGCCGTACAGGGGCCCGCCGCCGTGCAGGCGCCCGGGGCCGTACAGGCGCCCGAGGCGCTGTCGAGGGTGTCGTCGGTCGTCGTGCCTGCGCTCCTCGCGGCGGTCGAGCGTCTCGACCCCTCTCTCCACGGGGCGGTCCACCACCACCTCGCCGGCGGGGGCAAGCACGTCCGCGCGGCGCTCGTGCTCATCAGCGCCGCGTCGGTGGGAGGGAGCGAGGACGACGCCATGCCGGGGGCTGTCGCCGTCGAGCTGGTGCACAACTACTCGCTCCTGCACGACGACATCATCGACGGCGACCGCGAGCGCCGGCACCGGCCGGCGGTGTGGGCCGAGTTCGGCGAAGGCGTGGCGATCGTCGCCGGGGACGCGCTGGCCGCGCTCGCGATGCAGGTGCTGCTGGACGCGCCGACGGCGTCACGCACGGAGGCGACGAAGCGGCTCGCCTGGGCGAACCAGGCGATGATCTCGGGCCAGTCCGCCGACATGGACTTCGAGGCGCGTCCGCGCGTGACCGTCGAGGAGTGCTTGGCAATGGAGCGCGGCAAGACGGGCGCGCTCTTGTCGGCCGCGAGCGCGATCGGCGCAGTACTCGGTGGCGCCGACCGACAGACGGCCGACGCGCTCGGCGAGTACGGCGAGCACCTCGGGATCGCCTTCCAGGCCGTGGACGACCTGCTCGGAGTCTGGGGTGATCCCGCGGTGACCGGGAAGCCGGTCGGCGCGGACCTGCTCGCCAGGAAGAAGGCGCTCCCGGTCGCGATCGCGTTCGAGCGGGGCGGCGAGGTCGCAGATGAGCTCGCCGCCGTCTTCTCCCGGCCGCCCGAGGCAGGGGAGGTCGACCGGGCGACGCGGCTCTTGGAGCGCGCAGGCGTGCACGACGCCGTGACCGCCATCGCCGACGAGCACCTGCGCGCGGCGCTGGCGGCGCTCGACCGCGTGGACCTCGAAGACGAGCCCAAAGAGGAGCTGGTGGAGGTCGCACGGTACGTGACCGCGAGGGACCGATGACGGCGGTCGACCGGCTGGAGCTCGGGGAGGAGACACAGGTGGAGGTGGAAGCCGCCGCGCCGACCTCGCCGGCGCCGGACGCGGACGTCACCTTGAAGAAGGCCACCGAGGCGCTGCTCGCGCTGCAGCACGACGGGGGCTGGTGGAAGGGCGAGCTCGAGACGAACGTCTCCATGGACGCCGAAGACCTCCTCCTCCGCCAGTTCCTCGGGATCCGCACGGAGGAGAGCACCGCGGACTCCGCGCGATGGATCAGGGACAACCAGCGCGAGGACGGCACGTGGGCCAACTACTACGGCGGTCCGGGCGACCTCTCGACGACCATCGAGGCGTACGTCGCGCTCCGGCTCGCGGGCGACGCGCCCGACGCCCCCCACATGGCCTCGGCGTCGGCCTTCGTCCGGGACCGCGGGGGTCTCGAGCGGGCGCGGGTCTTCACGAAGATGTGGCTGGCCCTCTTCGGCAAGTGGTCTTGGGACGACCTCCCCGTCCTCCCGCCCGAGCTCGTCTTCCTCCCGACCTGGGTGCCGCTCAACATCTACGACTTCGGTTGCTGGGCCCGCCAGACCGTCGTCGCGCTCACGATCGTCAGCACCTACCGGCCGGTGCGCGATCTCGGCGTCGCCGTCGACGAGCTCCGCAGCGGGCTGCCACCGCTCCCGCCGCGGCCGTTCCTCAGCTGGGAGGGTGCGCTCGAGCGTGCGGACAAGGTGGCGCGGCGTTACGCGCGCCGTCCGGTACGCGCGCTGCGCGCCGCGGCGCTGCGCGAGGCCGAACGGTGGATCGTCGAGCACCAGGAAGCCGACGGCGGCTGGGGCGGCATCCAGCCCCCGTGGGTCTACTCGATCATCGCGCTCCACCTGCGGGGCTACGCGCTGACACATCCGGTGCTGCGCAAGGCGCTCGACGGTCTGGAGGGGTTCACGACCCGCGACGAGAAGGGCCGCAGGCTCGAAGCGTGCCAGTCGCCGGTGTGGGACACCGCCCTGTCGGTCATCGCTCTCGCCGAGGCGGGCCTGGAGCCTGGCGACCCGGCGATGCGCGTCGCCGCGCGGTGGCTCGTCGACGAGGAGGTCACCGTCGACGGCGACTGGAAGGTCCGCCGCCCGCATCTCGCACCCGGCGGTTGGGCGTTCGAGTTCGCGAACGACAACTACCCCGACATCGACGACACGGCGGAGGTGGTGCTCTCGCTCCTGCGCTGCGACGAGGAGGACCGCGGCTCGGTCGCGCGTGCGGCCCGTTGGGTGCTCGGCATGCAGTGCAGCGACGGGGGCTGGGCCGCCTTCGACGTCGACAACACCCGTACGCTCTGCAGGAAGCTCCCGTTCTGCGACTTCGGCGAGCTGATCGACCCGCCGAGCGCGGACGTGACTGCGCACGTCGTCGAGATGCTCGCCGCGCTCGGGTCCGCAGGGAGGCCCACGGACCGCGCCGCGATGGACCGGGGGGTCGCGTGGCTCCTCGCCAACCAGGAGCCTGACGGATCGTGGTTCGGGCGTTGGGGCGCCAATTTCCTGTACGGCACGGGCGCGGTGGTCCCCGCGCTCGTCGCGGCCGGTGTGCCGCTCACGCATCCGTCCCTGCGCCGCGCCGTCGAGTGGCTCGACGCCCGTCAGCAGGACGACGGCGGGTGGGGGGAGGACCTCCGTTCCTACGACGACCCGGCGTGGGCGGGAAGGGGAGCCTCGACCGCCTCCCAGACGGCGTGGGCGCTCCTCGCGCTGCTCGCCGCCGGCGAGCCCGACCGTGCGTCGACGCGCCGCGGCGTGGAATTCCTCGGTGCCACCCAGCGCGAGGACGGCACGTGGGACGAACCGTGGTTCACCGGGACCGGGTTCCCGGGCGACTTCTACATCAACTACCACCTCTACCGGCTCGTGTTCCCGGTCACCGCGTTGGGCCGCTTCGTGCACGGGGGCGGCCCGCATGGGTGACGACGTGATCGTGCTCGCCCCCACGCGGGCGGAGGCCGACTTCATGGGGGCCGGCACCGTCGTCACCGGCAGGGGGGCCGCGTGCGTCGCCGACGTCGTCGCGAAGCTCCTGCCGACCCTGGAGCCGTGCACCGCGGTCGCCGTCGCGGGCACCGCCGCGCGGCTCCGTCCCGAGCTCGTACCCGGGCAGCTCGTGGTCGCGAGCGAGCTCTGGGTCGCCGGCGACGGGTCGGCGCCGCGGCTCGTCCGCAGGCTCCCGTCGGCATCGCTGCTCGGGGCCGAGCTCCGCCGGGACGGCCACCTCGTGACCGTGGGCCCGGTGGTCTCGGTGTCCGGGCAGTCTGTGGCGTCCG
>JASHUY010000014.1 GCA_030039755.1 Acidimicrobiales bacterium | reverse complement strand
GACCGTCGCCGCCGCGAGCGGGACGACCACCGAGAGCGTGAACAACCCGAGCTCGGGGTCGATGACGACGAGCGCGATCCCCACGCCCACGAACGTGACCATCGCGACCAGCGCGGACAGCACCCCGTTCTCCATGAGCGACTCGAACTGGTCGACGTCGGTCGTCATGCGGGTCATGATCCGCCCCGCCATCTCGTTCTCGTAGTAGTCGAGGGAGAGGCGTTGGAGCTGTGCCCAGATGCGGATCCTGAGCGAGAGCATGATGCGCTGTGCGGCGCGCCCCGTGACGAAGGTCTCGGCGAACTCGTCGACGAGATCCCCGACGGTGATCGCCAGGTAGAGCCCGCTCGCCAGGAAGAGCGCTGCCGCGGAACGCCCGGTGACCCCGGCGTCGATCCCGGTCTTCACGAGAAGGGGGCCGGCCAGGCCCGCGACCGCGTCGATGACGACGAAGAGAAGACCGAGGAGCAGCGGCCAGCGGAACTCGGAGAAGAGCGTCGCGAGGCGGAAGCTCCGGTCCTGGCGCGTCTCGCGGTCGAGGTCGACCTGTGCGACGTCCCGGACGGGGGGGAGCGCGCCGACGCGTGCGAGGAGCTCCGGGGTGGCGACGAGGCTCATCCTCCAGCCGCCTCCGCCCCCGCCGAGCCCCGGGCCGATGCTCGGTGCGCGGAAGCTGGCCACTGCGGCGCCCGCGCCCGCGCCGGCCGTGACCGGCACGCGCGCGGTTCCGGCAGGTCCCGACGAGGGCCACGCGGACGACGCGGGCGACGCGGACGACCCGGATGACCCGGACGACCCGGACGACGCGAGCGAAGGCGTGGCGGCCGGCACGCCGTCCGCGGGGACCTCGGTGGTGGCCGCGCCGTTCCTCGAGCTCGCGGCGAGCGCCTCGATCCCGCCGAGGATCTCCTCCCCGTGCTCTTCTTCGTCGAGCCCGGACAGGAGGGACCGGTACAGGAGGCTGCGCTCGACGAGCTCCTCATGGGCGCCCTGCTCCACGATCCTTCCTCGGTCGAGCACGACGACGCGGTCCGCGAGGTGGAGCGTGGACCGGCGGTGCGCGACGAGGATCGTGGTCCGCCCGGCCAGGATCTCTCGCAACGCGTCGTGGATCTCGGCCTCGGTCCGGGCGTCGATCGCGCTCGTGGCGTCGTCGAGGATGAGGACGCGGGGGTCGTAGAGGATCGCCCGCGCGAGCGCGATCCGCTGGCGCTGCCCGCCGGACAGGGTCAGCCCGCGTTCGCCGATGACGGTGTCGTAACCGCGGGGGAGCGCCTCGATGAAGTCGTGCGCGCGGGCCGCGCGGGCGGCAGCCTCGATCTGCTGGGCGGTCGCGCCGGGCCGGCCGTACGCGATGTTCGCCCGGACGGAGTCCGAGAAGAGGAAGCTCTCCTCGTAGACGATGCCCACCTGGCTGCGAAGCGACCCAAGCGCGACTCGTCGCACGTCGACCCCGTCGACGCTCACCGTCCCCGAGGTGGGGTCGAAGAAGCGCGAGACGAGCATCGTCAGCGTGGACTTCCCGCTCCCGCTCGGCCCCACGACGGCGATGCGTTCTCCGGCGCGCACGTCGAGGTCCACGCCTCTCAGCACGGGAGGTCCGTCCCCGAAACTGAAGTGCACGTCTCGGAAGGCGATGTCGCCGCGAAGTGGCGGCAGCACCACCGCGTCGGGCGGGTCCGAGATGGCGAGCGGGGTGTCGAGCAACTGGAAGATCCGGTCGGCGCCGGCGCGAGCTTGTTGGCCGATCGTGAGCACGCCGGCCAGCTGGCGAGCAGGCGACATCAGCGACACGATGTAGGTCGAGAAGGCGAGGAAGGTCCCGAGGCTGATCTCGTGGTGGAGCGCCATCCACCCGCCGAGGGCGAGAATGCCCACCTGCCCGAACGACGGGATCGCCTCCAGGATCGGCTGGTAGCGGGACTGGATGCGGACGGCCCGCATCTGGGAGCCGTAGAGAACCTTCGCCGCGTCGGCGATGCGGGCGACCTCGCGGCGTTCCTGCCCGAACGCCTTCACCACGCGCACGCCGTTCAGGTCCTCGTCCACCATCGAGACGAGCTCCCCCTCGCGCTGTTGGGCGTCCCAGGTGGCGGGGAAGACGCGCCAGCGCATCCGGTACGACACGATGATGAGCGTCGGCGCGATGACGATGCTCACCAAGGCGAGAAGCGGTGAGAGGTAGATCATCACGCCGAGCGACATGGCCATCAGGAAGACGTTGCCGCTCATGATGGGAATGAAGTTCAAGAGCGCCTGGACGAGCGTCGTGTCGGAGTTCGCACGTGCGACGAGCTGCCCGGTCGGCATCCGCGACAGGTTCTCCAGGTCCAGCGCCAAGAGGTGGTCGTGCATGTCGTTGCGTAGGTCGTACTGGACCTCGAGCCCCACCTGGCCGCCACGGTACCGTCGCACGTGCGCCGACGCGAAGATGAGCACGGCGAAGACGGAGAGCAGCAGGAGCGAAGGCCACAGCGGCGCCGTGCGGCGCACGATCACTGTGTCGACGACCTCCCGTGCGACGAGCGGCACGGCCGTCTGGCAGAGCGCACCCAGGATCGCCGCACCGATCGAGAGCACGACGTTCCGCCGGTGGCGCAGCATGTACCCCCACAGCCGGCGTACCCACCCCGCTTTCACCGTGACGCTCCCAGCCGGCGGCATCACGACGGCGAGGGGGAGCGCGTCGCGGGCTGGTCGCCGGGCTGGGTGTGGTCGCCGGGGTGGGTGCCGGGCAGGGGGCTGCGATGGTCGTCGCGCAGGGGGCCGCGGTGGTCCTCGGCACGGGCGTCGAGCGCGTCGCCGAGCGCGGCGAAGACGTCGAGGGGGTCCCCGGTCCCGCCCGCACGAGCCATGCGATGACAGAGGTCGTCGAGGACCCCGACCATCTCGGTCTCGACCTGCTCGAGGGTCTCGCGTCCGCGCGGGGTGAGGCGCAGCGCGAAGGCCCGCTGGTCGTTCGCCACCTCGGCCCGCTCGATCAGCCCCGCGCGGCGCAGCGCGTCGACCGCGGCGCTGATGGTCGGGCGGCCGAGCTCGAAGCGCTCTGCGACCCGCGACGCACGGTCCTGGCCCGCGGCGATGGCGGACAGCACCCGGTAGTGGGAAAGGCCGAGGTCCCCGCTGGCGCGCTCGAGGACGCGGGCGACCCGGGCGAGGCTACGGACCGCTTCCACCGCAGGTGGGCACGGGTCGGGGGGTAATCGGGGTGTGGCGGGCGAGGTCGGCATCGTGCGGTGACGCCAGCTTAGCGGGGATTGTTCGATCATCGAACAATCCCGGGGGCCAGTTTCCGGTCGGCTCGCGAGGAGGACGCCGTTGCGCTGGGGAAATGCAGCCCGCCGGCGCGGCTGGCACCATCTCGACGTGCCACTGCGCGTCACGGCGATCGACCATGTGCAGCTCGCCATGCCCTCCGGGCGCGAGCCCGAGGCCGAAGCGTTCTACCACGGCGTGCTCGGGCTCGAGGTCCGGGCGAAGCCACCGGTGCTCGCGGCGCGTGGCGGGCGGTGGTTCGCACGCGGCGACGTGCACGTGCACCTCGGGATCGAAGAGGACTTCCGCCCGGCGCGCAAGGCCCACCCCGCACTTCGCGTCGCCGGCTTCGACGAGTTGCTGCTGGCACTGGACGCGCGCGGCATCGCGTGGAGACCGGACGAGGACCTGCCGGGCGCCCGTCGGATCTTCGTCGACGACCCGTTCGGGAACCGTCTCGAGCTCATCGAAGCCCCCCAGCCCGACACGGGGGCGACAGCCCCAGTTGAACCGACAGCCCCATTTGAAGGGCGTGCCTGACGACGTTCATCGAAGGGCATAGCGCGCGGGATGCCCCCGTCACCGGTGGTGGACGAACTCCGGAATGGCGTCTGATCGGACCCCACATCCGACGTTGACTACTGAAGCGGACGCGGGCTACCCTCAGGTGTGCACCTATCAGACCAGCT
>JASHUY010000081.1 GCA_030039755.1 Acidimicrobiales bacterium | reverse complement strand
TCGGGTACCTCCGCCCAGAGCGTCATGCAGGACGAGGCGGCGGTCACGAGCGCGGAGTCCAAGGTGAAGAGCGCAGATTCTCCCGCGACAGCCGCCTCGACAGCAGCCGCCGTCACGAACGACGAGCAGTCACTCGCCCAAGGCAGGGCGACACTGCAAACCGCGGAGTCGACGCTCCGGGGCGCGCAGGCGACGCTTGCGGCCGAACAGAAGAAGGAGGCGAACGACTGCGCGGGGAGCGGGTCGACCGGCACGACCTGCGCGAGCGACGAACAGCAGGTGACGACCGACGGCCAGACGATGACCTCCGACAGCCAGGCGGTGGTGCAGGACAACGAGAAGGTCACACAGGACGAGTCCGCGCTCAGCCAAGCCCGCACGAAGCAGTCCCAGGACGCGTCCACCGCGCAGAGCAACCTGTCTTCCGCCGAGCAGACACTGGCCAACGCCAAAGCCGCGCTCACCGCGGCGGAGGAGCAGGCGACCATCCAGGGAGGCGCCTTCTCCGAACTGCCGGCGGTGGGCCGGGTCGTGACGGAGGGCGAGACGCTCTACACGGTCGGCACCACACCCGTCGTCCTCCTCTACGGCACCACGCCCGCGACCCGGAACCTCTTCCAGGGGGAGAGCGGTCCCGACGTCGCCGAGCTGAACAAGGACCTTCGCGCCCTCGGCTACGGGGCGTCCGACGGCGACACCTTCACCTCCACAACGGCCTCGGCGGTCGACGCCTTCCAGGCGCACATCGGGGTGCCCAAGACCGGGAACCTCGCCCTCGGCCAGGTGGTGTTCCTGCCGACGGCCGCAAGGATCACGAAGGTGACCGGTGTCCTCGGCTCCGACGCCCAGCCGGGATCGACCGTCGTCACAGCGAGCTCCACCACCCGGGAGGTCGCGATCGACCTCGACGCGGACCTCCAGTCCGACGTGAAGATCGGCGATCCCGTGACAATCACCCTCCCCGACCAGAGCACGACCACCGGCGTGGTCTCCTACGTCGGCACGGTGGCGACCGTCCCGTCCGACAACGGCAACAACAGCACACACAGCTCGACTCCGACCATCACAGTCGACGTCACCCCCTCAGACCCGTCGGCCATCGGGAACCTCGACCAGGCCCCGGTGACCGTCTCGATCACCAACGCCAGCGTGAGCGACGTCATGGTCGTGCCCGTCGACGCGCTCTTGGCGCTCGCCAGCGGCGGCTACGCGCTCGAGGTCGTCCCCGCCCACGGCCCTCACTACCTCGTTGCGGTGTCAACCGGGCTGTTCGACGACGCGAACGGCCTCGTCCAGGTGACCGGTTCGGAGATCCGGGTCGGCATGCGCGTGGTGGTGCCCTCGACATGACCCCCTACGTCGAATGGCCGGTGCTCGAGATGGAGTCGGTCGACAAGATCTACGACAGCGACCCACCGGTGGTCGCCCTCGACCACGTGAACCTCACCGTCCGCGGCGGCGAGCTTCTTGCCATCGTTGGCCCGTCGGGATCGGGCAAGACCACCCTCCTGCACGTGATGGGCACCCTCGACCGGCCCACGTCGGGCACGGTGCGCATCACCGGGTTGGACGTCGAGGCCATGTCGGAGCGGGAGCTCGCGGCATTGCGCGCGACGCGCATCGGCTTCGTGTTCCAGAACTTCTATCTCGCCGAGCACGAGACGGTCTTGGAGAACGTGGCCGACGGCCTGTTGTACGCAGGCGTGGGAACCGCCGACCGGCGGCGTGCCGCGGCTGAGGCGCTCGAGCGGGTCGGGCTCGCGCACCGCGCGCGTTTCGATCCCACCCGGATCTCGGGCGGCGAGCGCCAGCGGGTGGCGATCGCACGGGCGCTCGTCGGGCGACCGGCGATCGTGCTCGCCGACGAGCCGACCGGCAACCTCGACTCCGCAACGGGGGCGTCGATCGTCGCGCTGCTCGAGGAGCTGAACGCAGAAGGTGCGACCATCCTCGTCATCACGCACGACCAGGCTCTGGCCGGGCGCCTGCCTCGCCAGGTCAGCATGCTCGACGGGCGCATCGTCGCCGACTCCGGCGCGCTGGCGGCATCCGGCGCGGCGGGGAACTCCCACGGATGACCACACGGATGACACCGATGGTGGCGACGCGCGAGCGTCCGGGTCGGGCGGCCCAACGACCGGTGGTCGAGGTACGGCGACTGCAGCCCTACACCTTGTTCCGCGTGGCGTCGCTCGGGTTGCGCACGAGGAAGCTCCGTGCCGCGCTCTCCGCGGTGGGGATCGCGATCGGGGTCGCCGCCATCGTGGCGGTCCTCGGGTTGTCGGCCTCGTCCAGGGCGGGGCTCCTGGCGGAGATCAACAAGCTCGGTACCAATCTGCTCGTGGTGACCAACGGACAGACATTGTTCGGGCACACCGCGGAGCTCCCCGACCAGGCACCGGCCATGATCGCCCGGATCGGGCCCGTGACCGAGGTGTCGTACACGGGGACGGTGACAGGCGACGTCTACCGCAGCCCGCTCGTGAACCCCATCACAACGAACGGTCTGGGAATCGAGGCGGCGAGCCTGCAGCTCCCGGCAACCGTCGGGGC
>JASHUY010000080.1 GCA_030039755.1 Acidimicrobiales bacterium | reverse complement strand
GCGCTGTTCGGGCTCGGAGATGTGGAGGAAGAACTTGACGACGCGGGTGCCGTTGCGCACGAGGTGGTGCTCGAACGCGTTGATGTCCTCGAAGCGCTCACGCCACATCGCGTCACCGTCGGCGGCGCCGGCGGGCCGTTGCGCCGCGAGCTCGGGATGGACGCGCACGACGAGCACGTCCTCGTAGTACGAGCGGTTGAAGATCCCGATGCTCCCGCGCCCGGGCAGGGCGACGGCGCAGCGCCACAGAAAGTCGTGTCGCAGCTCGCGGTCGGAGGGCTGCTTGAACGAGTCGACCTCGCATCCCTGGGGGTCCACACCCGACATCACGTGGCTGATGGTCCCGTCCTTCCCCGCAGCGTCGAGGCCCTGGAAGACGAGGAGGAGCGACCATCGGTCGGCGGCGTAGAGGAGGCCCTGCGCGGCCATGAGGTCGGCCTTGAACGCGTCGAGGTCGTGCTCGGCGACCTCCTTCGGGTGCGCGTGGCCGAGCGGCCCCAGCCAGTCGCACTTCACTGTGGAGGTGCTGCGGTGCTTCAGGCCGGCCGCCTTCCCGGGTTCGACCATGAGCTCTCGCACCGCGGCGCGCGGCAGCTTCACGGTCCACCTGCAGTCGCGCCGGACCCGGTGAGCTCAGCCACGGCATCCTCGCCGACACCCCATCGTGCGAGCGTACCGGCGGGGTCGGACGCGTCGCGGATGCTCGAGGGGGTGCGGCTGAACCGCGGGACCGCGGCAGGCTGGGACTTCCCGTCGCGGGTGACGAAGGTCGCACGAACCCGGTTGTGGGGGTGGTCGGCCGCCTCCCAGGGCGCGAGCACGGGCGCCACGCACGCGTCGACGCCCTCGAACACCTCGGCCCACTCGTCACGGGTCTTCGTGCGGAAGACCTCGGCGAAGCGCGCCTTGGTCGCCGGCCATCGCGCACGGTCCCCCTGGGCGCCGGCGTCCTCCTCGCGCAACCCGAGGCCCTCGAGCAGCGCCGCGTAGAACTCCGGCTCGAGCGCGCCGACCGCCACATGGCCCCCGTCCGCGGTCTCGTACACCTCGTAGAAGGGAGCGCCGGTGTCGAGGAGGTTGGCGCCGCGCGACCGCGTCCAGGCACCGCCGAGCAACAGGCCGTGCAGCATCGTGGTGAGCGAGGCGGCGCCGTCGAGCATCGCGGCGTCGACGACCTGGCCGGTCCCCGAGCGCTGCGTCTCGAGCAGCGCGGCCACGACGCCGAAGGCGAGGAGCATGCCGCCTCCGCCGAAGTCGCCGACGAGGTTCAGCGGCGGCACCGGCGCGTCACCCTCGCGCCCTATCGGCCACAGCGCGCCGGCCAGCGCGATGTAGTCGATGTCGTGGCCCGCCCGCGCCGCGAGCGGGCCGTGCTGGCCCCAACCGGTCATGCGGCCGTAGACGAGGCGGACGTTGCGCGCCCAGCACTCTTCGGGGCCGAGCCCGAGGCGCTCCGCGACCCCGGGTCGGAACCCTTCGACGAGCACGTCGGCCCGTGCGACGAGCTCGAGGACGAGGGACGCGGCCCCCGGGCGCTTGAGGTCGACCGCGACCGCCGGCCGGCTCCGGCTGAGCAGATCGAGGTTCGCACCGTGGCGCCCGGAGGACGAGGCACCCGGTCGCTCGACGCGGAGGACGTCGGCGCCCGCCTCGGCGAGGAGCATGCAGGCGTACGGCGCGGGCCCGATGCCTGCGAGCTCGACCACCCGGAAGCCGTGGAGGGGCCCGGTCGTCGCCTGCTGCGTGCCGTCCTCCGCGTCGCCCTCCCGCATCCCGCCATCTTGCCCTCCTGCATCCCGCCGTCTCGTCGGACGCCGAGTATGGTCGGCGGCGGACCGGGCCGACTCCGACTCCTACCCCGACTCCGAACCCGGGCCCGGCCGAGCACCCATGATCGACCTGGCGGCCCCGCGCGACTACGTCGTCCTCGGCGACAACGCCGACGTGCTGCCCGCGCTCCCCGACTCCGCCTTCCAGCTGGTCTACGTCGACCCGCCCTTCAACACGGGCTCGGTCCGAAGGCGGTCCACCCTGGTGACCACGCGCGACGAGGGGGGCGACAGGACCGGCTTCGGCGGCCGCCGGTACCGCACGGCTGAGACGGGCACCCGCGCCTTCGACGACGCGTACGGCGACTACGCCGGGTTCCTCGGGCCCCGCCTGGTCGAGGCACGCCGGCTTCTCGGCGACGACGGCACCCTCTACGTCCACCTCGACTACCGCGAGGCGCATTACGTGAAGGTGCTCCTCGACACGGTCTTCGGGCGGCGGTGCTTCCTGAACGAGCTGATCTGGGCCTACGACTACGGCGGCCGGGCACGTGACCGCTGGCCGGCGAAGCACGACACGATCCTCGTCTACGCACGGCACGCGGGTGCCCACCACTTCGACCGCACAGCCGTCGACCGCATCCCCTACATGGCGCCCGGCCTCGTCAGCCCGGACAAGGCGGCGCGCGGAAAGCTCCCGACGGACGTGTGGTGGCACACCATCGTGCCCACGTCCGGCGCCGAGAAGACCGGCTACCCCACGCAGAAGCCCGCGGGCGTGCTCCGCCGCATCGTGCAGGCCTCCTCGTCGCCGGGGCAGCGGGTGCTCGACTTCTTCGCCGGCAGCGGCACCACCGGGGCGGTCGCCCGCGAGCTCGGCCGGCGCTTCCTCCTCGTCGACGACAACCCCGAGGCCCTCGAGGTGATGCGCCGGCGGCTCGGGGACGGCGGCGTCGACTATGTCGCGGCGGACGGCAGCCCGCTCCCCCCGTCCGCGGACTGATCGCCCGCGGCGCGCTCGACCTCCGCCTCCTCGCACGACACCCGTGCGAGCCCGTCGAGCACCGCGACGGCACGGCCGGAGTCGATCGAGTCCGACGCCAGCGCGACGCCGTCGGCAAGCTCCTTCGCGCGGCCCGCCACCACGAGCGCGGCGGCTGCGTTCAGCACGCCGATGTCCCGCCGTGCGCTCCGCTCCCCTTCGAGCACGCGCCGGATCACCCCGGCGTTGAACGCGGCGTCGCCGCCGTGCAGCTCCCGCATCGACGAGCGTGCGATGCCGAGCTTCTTTGGGTCGAGCCGCGAGGAGCTGAGGGAGAAGCCTTCCGGCGCGCCGGGCTCGGCCACGACCTCGATGACGGTAGAGGGCGAGGTCACGCTCAGCTCGTCGAGCCCGTCGTCGGCGTAGACCACCATCGCGTGGATGCTGCCGTTCAGGCCGAGGACCTCGGCCATCTTCGGCGCCATCTTGGGGTCGCTCACCCCGACGAGCTGGCGGCGAACACGGGCAGGGTTGGCGAGCGGCCCCAGGAAGTTCAGCACCGTCGGGACCCCGAGCTCGCGGCGCACCGGGCCCGCGTACCGCATCGCCGGGTGATAGCGCGGTGCGAAGCAGAAGCCCATCCCGACCTCGTCGACGCAACGGACGACCCCCTCGGGCCCGAGGTCCACCGCGACCCCCAGGGCTTCGAGTACGTCCGCGGTCCCGACCGAGGAGGATGCCGCCCGGTTCCCGTGCTTGCACACCCGGGCGCCCGCGCCCGCGACGACGATCGCCGCGAGCGTCGAGACGTTGATGCTCGAGAGCCGGTCGCCGCCCGTGCCGACGACGTCGACCGTGTCGCCGCCGACGTGGAGCGGCACCGAGTGCGCGAGCATCGCCCTCACGAGCCCGGTCATCTCCTCGACGGACTCGCCCTTCATGCGGAGCGCGACGAGCAGGGCCGCGGTCTGGGCCGGGGCCGCCGCGCCGTCGAGCACCTCGCCGATCACGGCCGCCGCCTCGTCCTCCACGAGGGAGGTGCCGGACATGATGCGCCCGAGCACCCCGGGCCAGCCCCCCGCCACCGCGAACGCCTCGTGGCCGGCGGGCGCGTCCCGCGGCGCGGCGGTTTCAGTCCCACCAGAGGTCACCATCGATCACCCCCCGCCCGATGAGGTCCAGCTGGACCTGCGACGTCCCTTCCACGATCGTGAGCTGCCGTGCGTCGCGGTACCACAGCTCGGTCGGGTGGTCCTCCATGTAGCCGGCCGCGCCGAGCAGCTGGACGGCCAGCCCCGACGCGCGCACCGCGAGCTCGGAGGCGTAGTACTTCGCCATCGAGAGGAACGGGACGTCCTCCTTCCCGAACCGACCGGCGTCCGACATCGCTGCGGCGCGGTAGGTGAGCAGGCGAGCGGCCTCGATGTCCACCGCGCACCTGGCGATCTCCCAGCGGATCCCCTGGAAGTCGGCGATCGTCTTGCCGAAGGCGGCGCGCTCTTTCACGTAGTCGGTCGCGTACATGAGCGCGCCTTGCGCGAGGCCGATGCCTCTGGCGGCGACGATCGGCCGCATCGAGTTCAGCCCGAGCATGGCGAGCCGGAAGCCGCCCACTTCGCCGATCACGTTCTCGGCAGGGACGCGGACGGCGTCGAGAAGGAGCTCGCCGGTGTCGATCCCGTGGACCCCCATCTTCTTGTCGGTGCGTCCGACCGAGACCCCGTCGAAGCCGCGCTCGACGATGAACGCGGTGATCGAGTCGTGCGCGCGGCTCTGCGGATCTCCCGTCTTGGCGAACACCGTGTACCAGTCCGCCTCCCGCACGCCCGACATCCAGCACTTCGTGCCGGTGAGGATCCACCCGCCCGGGCGGTCCGGGTCGGGCGCCGCCCGCGTCCGCATCCCCATGACGTCGCTTCCCGCCTGGGGCTCGGACAACCCGAACGCCGCGCGCCAGCGGCCCTCGGCGATCCCGGGGATGTACCGGCGCTTCTGGTCCTCGTTTCCCGCGATGAGCACGGGCCCGGTCGGAAGCCGCGTGAGGAGGAGCATCAGTGCGGCGGTGTTCGAGTACTTTGCGACCTCCTCGATCGCGACGGTGAGCCCGAGGATGCCCGCGCCGGACCCGCCGAGCTCTTCGGGGATGCACAGGCCGAGGAGCCCGGCGTCGCGGAACGCATCGAAGAGGTCGGCCGGGTACTCGCCCGTCCTGTCGATCTCGCGGGCTCGGGGCTTCACCTTGTCGCGCGCAAGCTTGCGCACCGAGGCCTGGAGCTCCTGCATCTCCCCGGGAAGCTCGAACAACACGGGACGTGACGCTACCGCGCGGCAGCGGGGAGACCCTGTGGCGGGATCACCCGACGTTTCGGCAGCAGGCTGCCGGTCTCCAGCGGTACGCGGGTGGGGGTGCGGCTTGCGGTCAGGCGGACTTGCGGCGCTGCCGAAGGATCCGCCGGCGCTCCCGCTCCGTCGCCCCGCCCCAGATCCCCTCGCGCTCGCGGTGAGCCAAGGCGTGCTCGAGGCACGCCTGACGGACCGGGCAGGATTCGCACACGGCCTTTGCCGCCGCCTCCGCCTCGACGTCGTCGTCGCTCTCCGGAAAGAAGATCTCGACGTCGATGCCCCGGCAGGCGGCCCGCTTGCGCCACGTGGCAATCATGGAAAACACATCCTCTGGAATTGGTCTGCTCGAGCCTGCCGACACCCGACCCACCCTGGGGGGCTCCCCATGTCCCCCCCGAACTGCGGCAGAACAGCGATTATGGCGCGTCATCCCTGGTCCTGTAAAGGCCGGTCGCTACCGCAGCAGCCGACGTCTCGGGAGGGGGGCGACCAAACCCGCCGGGGAGGACCTCATTCGGCCCGGGGAGGACCTCATTCGGCGTGGGAGGACTTCATTCGGCCCGGGGAGGACCTCAATCGGCCCGGGGAGGACCTCAATCGGCTTCAACCGAGGGCGACCAGCTCCGTCCGGCCCTCGAGGTCGGCGGCGAGCTCGCCGCGGACCTCCGGGGAGAGCTCCGTGCGCGCCCCGTACTCCGGGTGGTGCACTCCCAGGGCGACGGTGTCCCCACCGAAAAAGCGCGCCCGGGCTTCCGGCGGGAACGCGAACCGGACGTAATGGACCGCTGCGGTCACCGCCTCCCTGGTCAGGACGTCGGCGTGGGCCGCTTCAGGGACGCTCGGCACGACGGTGCTCACGGGGTCCCCGAGCTCGAACGTGAGCGCCCGCTCGACCCCGACGAGGCGCGGCAACCAGTGCC
>JASHUY010000079.1 GCA_030039755.1 Acidimicrobiales bacterium | reverse complement strand
CGCTCCGACGCCGGTCACGCCGACGCCCGCCCCCCGCCGCAGCCGACCCGGACGGGTCGGCTGCGGACGGTGGAGGACGGACGGTCGCGTGATGCCAACGCTATGTCAGCGGTGCCTTGAAGCCCTTCGGCGGGCCGATCCATGTGCCGAGCGGCTTCATCACTGTGGGTGACACGTTCTGGAAGAAGCGGTCCAGGTCGTTGCACGTCGCCGGGGTGCCGGAGAACCCGCCGCAGTCCAGGTGCGGTGCTCCCTGGACGACCGGGCCCTTGAACGCCCTGAGCTTCGTGAACGTCGTCGACGCGTTGACCGTCCCGTGCGCCTTCAGCGTCTCGGTGTCGAGCTTTGCGAGCGTGACCACCTGGCCGAACGCATCCGCGGCCCAGGCGTCGTACGCGACCGCAGTCTTGCTCTTGCCGAACGGGGTGGAGCTGAACGCCTTGACCATCGATGTGATGGCCGGTGTGCTGGAGCCCGGCAACGGGTTGGCGGTCAGGTAGTACCAGTCGTGCGGCAGCGTGCCGCCGTCGGCCTTCTGGACTGTCGGCGTGTCGCACGGCACGTTGACGAGCACCCTCTGCGTTGTGGCGACGCCCAGGGACTTGAGCGTGAGGTACGTGTCCGAGCAGGCCGGGCCGCCGCTGTTGACCAGGATCAGCAGTGTGGTGTGACCCACGTGCGCCGCCTCGAACGGCTCGGAGAAGTTCGTGTCGGCCGATGTGAAGCCGACCTTGTAGACGTTCTTGATGCCCACGTACTTCAGCGCGTCGTCGACCACGCCCGCCTGGTACACGTTGCCCGGGATGTCCTCCGGGTAGACGAGCGAGATGCTCTTCATGTGCAGGTCCGCCGCGACGCTCGCCATCGGCGCCTCGACCTCGGTGGCTGTGTTGTACAGGATGAAGCCGTACTTGTCGTGCTCGTCCACCGTGCTCAGCGACACCGCGAAGATCTGCGGCTTCTTCGAAGGCGCGAGCGCCGTCTCGAGCGGCTGGTTGCCGTCGTCGACCGCGCCCACCAAGACCGCGGAGATCGCGCTTGTATCGGCGAACTGCTGCCCGCACTTCGTGGCGGCGCCCACTGTTGTCGGGATGGTGCAGTAGACGGCCTTGAGCGGGTGACCGTCGATGCCGTCGGTGTACTTGTTGACGTATGTCACACCGACCTTGACGCCTGTCTCCCATGCCGGAGCCGGGGCGGCCGGCGCTGTCTGCTGGTTCACGACGCCGATGGTGATGGGCGAGAGGCTGGAGTTCGCCTTCCCATGGCCGCCGACGTAGGCCGGGTATGTGCTGGGCGACTTGAACGACGCCCCGGCGAGCCCCGCTCCCGCTCCGAGCACTCCGAGCACCAGCCCGAGTGCGGCTACGACGAGGGCTGCGGGTCTCGCCGCCCTCGACCAACGATGAAGCATGTGTACCCCTCCTTGTCTTGAGCTGCTCTTTGCGTGTGTGGTTTTCCTTCTCATGTTTCCCCCTGCGCTCGGTTGGTCATCAGGTTGCAAGGGCCTCTGACGTCGAGGACTGGCCGAGGTAGCTCGAGACGAGCAGCTCGGGGTTCTCCCGCACCCGCGAGGCCGGCTCGTGGAGCACGACGTCGCCGTGGGAGAGCACGTAGCAGCGGTCCGCGACCTCGAGGGCGAGCGGGACGTGCTGCTCGACGAGGAGGACCCCGCAGTTCCGCTCCCGCGAGTAGTCGCGCACGACGGGGAGCAGACGTTCGACGAGGAGCGGCGCAAGCCCGAGGCTCAGCTCGTCCAAGAGCAGGAGGTCGGGGCGACGGGCCAGGTTCCTGGCGACGGCGAGCATCTGCTGCTCTCCCCCCGAGAGCAGCCCCGCGGGCCGGTCGCGGAGCTGGCGCAGCGCCGGGAAGTACGTGTAGACGATCTCCGCGTCGATGGTCTCGCCCCGGTACCCGAGCCGAAGGTGCTCGGCGACGGTGAGCCCGAAGAAGATGCCGCGGCCCTCGGGCACGTGCGCGATCCCGGCTCGGGCGCGACGCGTCGGCGAAAGATGCGCGACGTCGCGGCCTTTGTAGCGGACCGTTCCCCGGGACGCCTTCAGGAGGCCCGAGACGAGCCGGAGCGTCGTCGTCTTGCCCGCGCCGTTCGGGCCGAGCAGCGTCACGATCTCCCCGGGGTGGACGTCGATCTCGATGTCCCGTATCACGTCGGCCTGGCCGTAGCCGGCCGAGACCTTCTCGAGCGACAGCACGGGCTCGCTCATTGCTCCGCCGCCCCCTCCGCGACGGCCGCCCACGCCGCGCCGACCTTCGACGCGCCGGGTTCCACCTCGGCTGCGCTCTTTCCGAGGTAGGCGGCGAGGACGTCAGGGTGGCGCCGGACCTCCTCGGGCGTGCCCCGTGCGATGAGCTTCCCGAAATCGAGCACGTAGATCTCGTCGCAGATGCCGAGCACGAGCCCCATGTCGTGGTCGATGAGCAGCGTGGGAAGCCCTCCGTCGACGATCCGGCGAAGGCGACGGCCAAGGTCCCTGCTCTCGTTCGTGTCGAGGCCTGCCGCCGGCTCGTCGAGCAGGAGGAGGCTCGGCTTGCCGGCGAGCGCGCGGGCGATGCCCACGAGCTTCCTGCGTCCCTGGGACAGATCGCTCGGCATCTCCTCGGCGATGCCCTCCAGATCGAGGAGGCCGAGCACCTCCTCCGCCAAACGCTCGGCACGCGGCTGGCGTCCGAAGACGATCTCGGCGAACGAGGAGGGCAGCGACGGCCGACCTCCGGCCACGGCGAGGTTCTCCCGCACGGTGAGGTCGTCGAAGAGCTCGATGGTCTGCCACGTCCGCGCGAGGCCCAGGTGCGATCGGCGGTGCGGTGGTAGCGAGGAGATCTCGCGCCCTTCGAGGCGCACGCTCCCGGATGCCTGGACGAACCCGGTGATGGCGTCGACGAACGTCGTCTTGCCTGCGCCGTTCGGACCGATCAGGCCCACCAGCTTGCCCTGGTCGACCGCGAGGTCGACGTCCTGCAGCGCACGGACCGCGCCGAAGCTCACAGAGATCCCTACCGCCTCGAGCGCCGCGGTCACGAGGGCACCTCGACTTCGACGGGCGCGAGGCTGCGCTCCATCTGCTGTTCTCCTTCGTCGTTCACCACGCCGCCGGCCGGCATCTTCCCCTGCGGATCCTTCGACGCGCGCGGCCACAGGCTGGGGCGTTTCCCGTAGAACAGGAAGGTCGCGCCCCCCTCCGGCCGGCTGACGAGCGACATGACGACGAGGAAGCCCACCGCCAGGTTCAGCCAGTTCCCCTGAAGGCCGAACCAGTCCAGCAGCGCGTAGGCGAACAGGCCCCCGACGTAGATGACGCCCCCGAAGATCCCGCCGGGGACCGAGGTGATCCCGGTGATGTAGACGAAGGCGACGAGCGCGACGGCGATGAGCGCGGAGAAGCTCGAGGCGGTGATCGAGCCGTAGCTGTAGGACAGGAGCACCCCGCACACCCCGGCGATGCCCGCCGCGATGCCGAAGCCGGTCAGCTTCACGTTGCGCACGTTCACGCCGCTCGCAGCCGCCGCCCGCTCGTTCGCCCGCACCGCGAGCATCTGCTGGCCGAGCCTGGACCGCCGCAGGTTCGCGACGAGGAGCGCCACCACGGTGAGCACGATCAAGCAGAACCAGCCGAACAGCGGGCTCGGCTCTCCGCCGCCGAGGCCGTGGAACGAGGCGTTCGTGCCGAAGCTGAACCCGAACAGCGACGGTGCCGGCACGGGAGCGCCGAGGACGCCGGCGCCCCAGGTCCCGTTGCTGAACCAGAATGTCTCGAGGGCGACCGTCGCCGCCAGGGTGACCACCGCGAGCTGGACCCCCCGCACCCGCAGCGCGGGGAAACCGAAGCCCACCCCGAGGGCGGCCGCGGCGAGCACGCCGACGATGGCCGCCCACGGGAAGCCGATCCCGAAGTTCGTGAACAGGTGCGACACCAAGAACCCGGCCACGCCTGCGAGCCCCAGCTGCACCAGGGAGAGCTGGCCCAGGTAGCCGGTCACCACCACGAGCGAGAGCAGCGAGATGGCGAAGATGCACGAGGTGATGAGCCCCTCTCTGAAGCCGAACGGCAGCGCCCACATGGCGACCGCGGCGATCGGCACGAAGATGGCGGCGGTCCTGAGCGGCGCCACCGGTCGCGGGGCCCTCGGGAGCCGCCGCTCGACGATGTCCCCCCGGGAGGGGATCTTCCCCGCGCGGAAGAACGTGGCGACGACGAGCACGACCAGCACGAGCAGCTCGTCGACGCCGGGCAGGGGGCCCCCGTTGCTCGTCGGGAACCAGCTCTGGCCGCCGAGGAACACGAGGACCGACTCGGCCATGCCGATGACCAGGCCCGCGACGTAGGTCGTGGTGAAGCCGGTGAGCCTTCCGAACATCGCGGCGGCGAGCGCCGGGACGATGTACAGGACGAGCGTGATGGGGTCCACCTCGTTGATCGAGGCCGCCAGCAGTCCCACCAGTCCCATGGCGAGCGCCATGAGCACGGTGTTCCCCATCGAGTAGCGGTTCGGCGAAAGTCCGAACAGGGTTGCGTACGCCTCGTTCTCGGCCGCGGCCCGGGTCCCGAGGCCGAAGCGCGTCCACCGGTACCCGGCGGCGAGAAGGAGCGTGACCGCGAGGACGATCGCCGCCATCCAGATGTCGTAGTCGGGGATGGTCACCCCGAACAGTGTCACGACGCCTCCCGGCAGGATGGACGGCTGCGGGTGCGCTGTGTCCCCGAAGGCGAGCACGATGGCGGCCTGAGCGGAGAGGAGGACGCCCAACGTGGCGACGAGCTTGGCGAGCGGCGGCTGGCGTCTGAGGGGCCGGACGACGCCCAGCTCGAAGGCCACCCCGAGCACCACGCTGAACAGCAGCGTGAGCACGACGGCCAACGGCGTGGCGAAGGTGACGCCGAACTCGCCGGTCGCGAGCGCCCAGTAGCAGTAACCGGACAGCATGGCGATCGCGCCGGTGGCGAGGTTGATGACGCCCGAGCCACGGTAGCTGAGCACCACACCGAGCCCGGTGCCTGCGAACAGGGCGCCCGATCCGAGGCCGAGGATCGCGTAGGCGAAGATCTGTTCTGCGAGCACCCGCTTACGCTCCGGCGCGACGTCGGAGGCCTGGGGGGGGCAGCTCGCGCAGCGTGCGCTTCTTGCGGCTGTTCGGGTCCAGGCAAGTCAGTGTGGCAGGCGGGCGCACGGCGTGCCAAAAGGCGCCGGCCTCGTGCGCGCCGGCGACGAGCCCTGTCAGCTGGGTCACTGGATACGCTCCCCTGCAGCGAGGTGACGGGTCAACCGAAACCGCTGGCGGAGTCCGCCTCTTGACCCGCCGCGGAGTGCAAGGTGGCCACCACGCCGCTCAGGTGCGCCATCATCGCGGCCGCGGCGCGGTCGGGGTCCCGGTGGACGAGGGCATCGACGAGGGCGGTGTGCTCGGCCCACGACTGCTGGGGCCGGCCAGGCACGAGAATGGTCCGGTACTGGTACCTGACCAGCTGCGCCTTGAGCCCGCTCAGCAGACGTTGGGTGGTCGTGTGGCGAGAAGCCTCGATGATGCGCTCGTGCAGTCGACGGTTTGCATCGGAGTACGCCAGCAGATCGCCCCTCTTGAGCAACGGCCGCATTTCGGCGTGGATGGCCCGGACCGCGGCCAGGTCGTCATCGGTGGCCATGACCGCCGCCTGCCGGGCGGCGAGGGCTTCGAGGACGGCTCGCGCCTCGGTGATCTCGACAGCCTCCTTCTCGTCGATGACGCGCACGTGCGCACCCCGGTACGGCTCCCGGACCACCAGACCCTCGTGCTCCAGCCGAAGCAGGACGGCGCGGACGGTGCCGCGGCTCGTGTGCAGACGCGAGCAGAGATCGGCCTCCACGAGTCTTTGCTGCGGTAGGAGGTCCCCGGCGATGAGCTCACGGCGAAGCTGCATGTAGACGGCGTCGCCCGGCTGCGCCGAGGTCGAGCCGACCCCCTTGCGCTCGCCGGAGGTCGCGACGCGGCTTCTACCCGTGCGAGCAGCCGGTCGGGTGTTCTGTGCGCGGGTTCCCCCCGGCTTACGCGCTACCACCGCTCAGACCTTACAGGGCTGTATACGCGATTGTCAACAATCTGTAACCCATGGAGCCCCTGCGAGGCCGGCCAATTGTCGCGTGCGACGGTGAGGACCCGGACGCGCGCAGGGCGCACGCGCGGGTTGGTTTCGGCGGGCTCGATGCTCGCGCGGTCCCTCGACCGGTCGCGGATCGGTCGCCGTAGCACGCAGGTGCGGCCGTGGACAGATCTGCTAGACCCGCGCGGAGATCGCCGTGAGAAAGGGACCGACGAGGAAATGCGCGCAGCGGTGACGACGGCGCCTGGAGTGCTCGAAGTGAGCCGGGTCGACGACCCGGCCGGGCCGGGCCCCGGAGAGGTGCTGCTGCGTCCCGAGCTCGTCGGCGTGTGCGGCTCCGATCTGCACCTTTTCAACGGACATCTTCCGGCGACGCCGAAACGGAGGCGTTCGCTCTATCCCGTGATCCAAGGTCATGAGGTGTGCGCGGTCGTCGAAGCGCTCGGTGACGGAGCGGCGGCCGCGGACGCGCCGTCGGTCGGTGACCGTGTCGCCGTGTGGCCGCTCACGTCCTGCGGCGCTTGCTATCCCTGCCGTGTAGGCCGCGCTTCGGTCTGCGACGCCTTCGAGCTCGTCGGCGTGCACGTCGACGGCGGGCTCGCCGAGCAGCTCGTCGTGGCAGCCGACCACGTCTTCCCGATCGGGGACCTCGCCGCGTCCCTCGGCGCCTTCGTCGAGCCGATGGCCGTCGCCGTCCACGCGGTCGAGCGCAGCCGTCTCGAAGAGGGCGAAGCCGTGGTCGTGCTCGGCGGTGGACCGATCGGCCAGGCGAGCTTGCTCGCGGCCAAGGCGAAGGGGGCCCGGGTGCTGCTCAGCGAGCCGGTCGCGGCCCGGAGGGAACGCGCACTGGCCCTCGGCGCCGACGCGGTGACGGACCCGGGCGATCTCGTCACGCGTGCGTCGGACTTCTCGGGTGGAGACGTCGCGGTCGTCGTCGACACGACCGGGGTGCCCGCATGCCTGGGGAGCGCGATCCAGATCGTGGCGTCGGCCGGCCGGATCGTCGTCGTCGGGATCTCCGGGGACGAGGCGTCCGTGCCGCTCGGACCCTTCACTGAAAAGGAGTTCGACCTTCTGGGGTCGAGCTGCCACGAGCGCTCCGACGTCGTGGCCGCGGTCGAAGTGGTGCGCGCCGCCGCGCCGACGCTCGGCGGCGCGCTGGGCCCGGAGTACGCGCTCGAGGACGCTGCGGAGGCCTTCGCGTTCGCAGGCGCCCAAGGGGACGCGACGAAGGTGCTCGTACGGGTGACCGGCTAGCGGAGAGGCGGCGAACATGGCAGGGAGCACCGGGACCGCGGAGGGCACGAGCGGCACCGCCGGCGCGGAGGGATCGGTGCCCGGTTCGGACAAACGGGCCACTGCGATCTTCGACGTCGAGGGGGTGCGCGCCGCGGTGACGGGCGCGGCGAGCGGCCTCGGCTTCGCCATGGCCGAGGTGCTGGCCTTGAACGGGGCGAGGGTGAGCCTCCTCGACGCGAACGCAGAGCTTCTGGACGTCGCGGTCAAAGAGCTCGCAGGGCAGGGTGCGACCGTGACCGGCGAGCTCCTCGACGTCGCAGACCCCGAGGCGGTGGACCGCGTCATGGGCCGCATCGCCGAGCGGGAGGGCGGCCTGGACGCCGTGTTCGCCAACGCCGGCATCTCCCGCGGTGCCGGCATCATCGTCGAGGAGGGTCAGCTGGAAAACTCCGACAGGGCGGCCTACCGGCAGGTGATCGACGTCAACCTGAACGGCGTCGTCTGGACGGTACAGGCGGCCGCCCGGGTGATGCGGCCTCAGCGCCACGGCCGGATCGTCGTCACCGCGTCGACGGCGGGCATCACGACCGAGGCCTTCTGCGGTTACGGCTACATCGCGGCGAAGGGCGGCGTGGTCAACCTCGTTCGCCAAGCGGCCCTGGATCTCGCCCGGGACAACGTGCTCGTGAACGGGATCGCTCCAGGACCGTTCTTCACCCGGATCGGCGGGCCGAGCGGCGCAGATCCCGAGGTCGTGGCCTACTGGGCGAGCACGGTGCCACTCGGGCGGATGGCCGACCCCTCCGAGCTGCAGGGTGTGGTCCTCCTGCTGGCGGCGCCGAGAGCTTCGACGTTCGTCACCGGAGCCATGATCCCGGTCGATGGCGGCACGCTCATCGGGCCGCCGATCAGCGCCTACTCCCGACCGGACGCCGGCTTCGTGCGCTGACGGCTCGGGCCCCGAGCAATCGTGCGGAGGATCAGCTCGACGGTCCGCCGACCTTCTGCTGCCATTCGACGGTCGCCCGCACCTGGTTGAACGAGAAGATGTGGAGCCCGTCGACGTTCATCTCCGGGGAGAGGAGCGCTTCCCCGATCTGAGCGAGAAGCTTCTCGGGTTTGTAGAACTTGCCCCGCAGGAGGCTCCCGAGGAGGCCGTGCTGCTTGGAGAGGTACCGCACCGAGGACCCCACTCCGATCCGCAAGGAGAGATCGACGAGCTTGGCCGGGTTGATCGGAGGGGCGAGCCCGATGCGCAGTGGAAGGGTGATCCCGGCCGCGCGCATCGAGCTGAGCCAGGACACGAGCGTCCCCGCGTCGAAGCAGAGCTGGTTGATCATGAAGCCGGCGTAGGGCTGCTTCTGCTTCAGCGCTTCGAACAACACCTCGTCGGAGATCTTCGGATGCCCCTCGGGATAGCACGCGACGCTGAGGGTGAACCCGTGGTCCATCGTCGAGAGGTCTTCGATGAGGTCCATCGAGGAGGCGTACTTCCCAGCCGGTTCGTCGGCGTCGCCGCCGATCACGTGGAGCTGCTTCACGCCGATGCCCTGCAACCGTTCCACGAGCTCGGCGAGAGACGCCCGGTCCGGAACCTGCCGCGCCGCGAGGTGGGCGCGCACGCGGTGCCCGGCGTTGCCGAGCAGCTCGGCGTAGTCCACCGTCCGCTCGATGCCGAACTTGACCGAGCAGGTCACGGCGACCGTCGTCTCCATCGGGATGAGCGGCAACTGTTCCTGCACGCTCTTCAGCGGGATGAGCTCGAGGTCGCCCGCGCGCGCCAGCGCCGCGATCTTCGCCCCGACCTCGTTGCGGGGAGGCATCAGGGCCGAACCGCGTTCGCCCTGCGCGGGTTCGCCCTGCGCGGGTTCGTCCCGCCCGGGGTCGTCCTGCCCGGGGTGATCCTGCGCGGACCGGTCCGCGGGGCGTTCACGCCTTCGGCCCGGCCGGCACCGGGGGGGTGCCGTGCGTGTGGAAGCTCTCGATCGTCCTGAGGCCCCACGCCTGGCCCCTGGCCCGCTCCTCGGGGGTCCAGGAGATCGGCCGCCAGTCGGGGGCCAACACGAGCCGGGCGCCGGCGTTGGCCAGCTCGATGCGATTGCCGCCGGGTTCGTAGACGTAGAGGAAGAACGTCTGCTGGATCGCGTGCTTGTGCGGCCCCGTCTCGATGAAGATGCCGTTCTCGAGGCAGACGTCCGCGGCCTTCAAGATGTCGTCTCGTTGGTCGGCGGCGAAGGCGACGTGGTGGAGCCGACCCCGCGAGCCGGTCCAGTCCTCGGTCCAGACGAGGTCGTACGACTTGTCGGTCACGTGGTACCAGACGGCCGCCGGCGACCCGTCGTCCTTCACGATCTGCTCGGTGAGCTGCGCGCAGAGCTGCCCGGCGGCGAACTCCCCGACCGCGGCCACGTCCGCGGCGAGGTAGTTGACGTGGTCGAGCCTGCGAAGGTTCGCACCCCGGCCCGGGAAGCGGTCAGCCTGGTTCTTGAGCGCCGGCTTCTTCTCGGCCTCGAACCACTCGGTCTCGAAGTACAGCCCGAGCTCGTGTCCGTCCGGGTCGGTGCACAGGTAGGTCTCGCCCATCCCGTAGTCGCCGTCGACCCATTTGCCCGACATCCCCGCCTGCTCGAGCGCGTCGACCCGACGAGCCAGCGCCTCGGCGCTCGAGCAGCGCAACCAGGTGAGCCCGATGCCCGGAAGGTCCCGCTCGGTGATCCTCACGGTGAACTTCTCGTAGTCGTCGAACGCGTGGACGTAGACCGAGTTCTGCTCGCGCCGGACCTCGCTGAGCCCCATGAGCCGCACGAAGAAGTCGACGGTCTCCTCGGGCTTCGCCGTGTAGAGCTCGACAGCCGACACATGGGCCAGGTCGCGGAGGCGTTCCGTCATCGTGTCTACCCCTGGTGCCGCCAGCCGCCGGGGTAGTCGCGCCGCACGACCTCGGAGTACGGGACCGGGCTCACGAGGACCCGGACCTCTTTCTGCACGTGCGGTTGGACCGTCGTCTTGCGGGAGCCGCCGTTGGGCTCCCCCCAGATGACCTTGAGCTCCGTCCCGATCTCGATCTCGGGCTCCACGGTCGCGAGGGAGAGCGCCCGCCGCTCGTTCGAGCTGTAGCCGGTGAAGAGCGAGAGACCGACCACCTTGCCCGCGGCGTCCACGACCGAGTCGTAGTTGGACGAACCGTAGTTGGCGTTCGGCAGGTCGAAGAACTGGTAGCCGGGCCCCACGGGGTCGAGCAGCGAGGCGAAGATCTCGGCGACGTCCTCGGCGTTCCAGGCGAGGGTGACCTTCTTACGCTGGGTGGCGCCGTCGATCTCTTGGAGCGCGTCCTTGCCGATGAAGTCGTGGTCGAACTTGACGAACTGGCCGTAACCGAGCTCCCAGGGGTTCAGGTAGTAGTCCTCGATGTCAGCCGAGACGAAGCTGCCTGCGAGCGCGTTCGTCGCCTCGTAGCTGTCCACGGAGCACCACTCCCGGTAGCTGCGAAGCTCTTCACCGGTGTAGATGGCCGGCAGCGGGGAGGGGATCCAGCCCGACTCGAGCGTGTTGGAGGAGTAGGCGCGCGAGCCGCACGGCTCGATGCCGAACTCCTGACCGGCCTCGAGAATGGCGTTCCGGGCCTTCTCGTAGGTCGCGTAGGGGCCCCAGAGCTCGAGGCCGGGGGCGCCGGACATCCCGTGGCGCAGCGTCCGCACCCTCTCGCCGGCGACGTCCATGTAGTCCATGTGGAAGAACTTCACCTGCTCGACGGTCCCGCCGTTGATCTTCTCGATGATCTCCCAGGCGCGTGGCCCCTGGATCTGGAACCGCCAGTACTTGCGCGTCACCGCCTTGCCGTAGGGGCGCGAGGGCGACCTGTCGTCCTTCTCCACCTCGAGGCTGTGGTAGCCCCCGTGCTCAGCCTGGAAGAGCAGCCAGTTCGCGACGGGGGCGCGGCCGACGAAGACGTAGTCGTCCTCGCCCTCGTGAAAGAGGATCCCGTCGCCGATCACGTTGCCCGCCGGGGTCGTCGGCACGAACTGCTTGGCACGGTCGACCGGGAAGTTGGCGGTGCTGTTGATCCCCGTGTTGGTGATCAGCTCGATCGCGTCCGGGCCCCTCATGAACAGGTTGACCATGTGGTGGGATTGGTCGAAGAGCACCGCCGTCTCCCGCCAGGCGATCTGCTCACGCCGCCAGTTGGTGAACTCGGCGGGAACGACCGGGTAGATGTACGCCCCGATCTGGGAGTTGCGCAGGAGCTCGACCGTGTTTCCCGACTGGTCCAGCAGCTCCTGGAGGTTCTTTGCGCTCATCGATTCCTGCCTTCTGGGAGTGTCAGTGTGTTGTCGCTCATTCTTCGGGTGCCTCTCGCCCGCCGGGTCGGAGCCCGGCTCCAGCGGACGCCGTCGCACACCGGGCCTCGAGAGAACCCCGCTCGATCATGCACCGTCGCCTCAGCCGGTCGCCCGAAGCCTCTCGGTGGGCTCGCTCCTCGAGGCAACCTCCTTCATCGCGCCGAGCGCCGCGACGTCCCCGCTCGCTGTACGGACCGCAGTTCCGCGGCTCCGCGCGCGGGTGCCCCCCGCCGTTCGCGCTACCACGGGCCAGACTGTACGGGCGTGTACACGCGATTGTCAACAATTCGCGACTTCCTTCCTGCAGGTTGGCGGCGGTTTCTCTCCCGGAAGACGCCGGCGCCCTCGTGTGCGGCCAACAGGACGGCGAGAGCCCGATTCATGGGAAACGGCAACGGGAGCCTGCAGGGACGCCGGATTACGATACGGCCGACTTCGCGCGGTCACGGCTCCGTGGTCGCCGGCGCAAGAGAGGGGTCGACGTGATCGACGTGGACGAGATCGTGGCGCTGGACGTGCACACGCACGTCTGGAGGTCCGTCGACGGCTCCCTCCCGGGCGCGTCCGACCGCGTCGAGCACGGCTCCGAAGGTGCCGAGGCGATGGCCCGCTACTTCCGGACCGAGGTCGTCGCGGCCACCGTCCCCGAGATGGCCGACTACTACCGCGAGCGCAAGATGGCGTGCGTCGCGTTCACGGTCGACGCCACCAGCGCCACCGGCGAGCCGCCGGCGGTCACGAACGAGGAGATCGCGGCGCTGGCCAAGCAGCACGCCGACGTGGTCATTCCCTTCGCGAGCGTCGACCCTCACGCCGGCAAGGCCGCGGTGAACGCGGTCCGGCGACTTGTCACCGAGCACGGGGTGCGGGGGTTCAAGTTCCATCCGGGCAGCCAGGCGTTCTACCCGAACGATCCCGCCTTCTACCCGCTGTACGCGGCGATCGAGGAGCTCCGCGTTCCGGCGCTGTTCCACTCCGGCCACACGGGCGTCGGCGCCGGCGTACGAGGTGGTGGCGGGATCCGGCTCAAGTACGCCAACCCGATGTTCCTCGACGACGTGGCCGTCGACTTTCCGGACCTCCCGATCGTCATCGCCCATCCGTCCTTCCCCTGGCAGGACGAGGCGCTTTCGGTGTGCCTGCACAAGCCGACCGTCTACATCGACCTCTCGGGGTGGTCGCCGAAGTACTTCCCGCCGAACCTCATCCAGTACGCGAACACCCTGCTCCGCCACAAGATGCTGTTCGGATCCGATTACCCCGTGCTCACGCCGGACCGATGGCTCGCGGATTTCGAGAAGACGGCCATCCGCGACGAGGTGCGTCCGCTCATCTTGAAGGAGAACGCCGTGGCCCTGCTCGGGCTCGGGGGCGAGGCGGCTCGCGGGCGATGAACCGCTTCGAACAAGCCGTGCACGACTGCATGCGGCCGACCGCCTCGCTCCTGGAGCAGACCACCAAGCCCCTGCACCGCGCGATCCTCCTCAACTTCTGGCGGCACGTGCACCTGGAGGGCGCAGGCGAGTTCGAGGGGATCGTCGCCCCCGACATGATGGTCGAGCAACCGGTCTACCGGGTCAGCTGGGGTGCCAACCCGGCGGTGATCGAGGGTGCCGACGGGGTGCTCGCGTTCTATCGGAGCGTCGCGGGCGCGGTGCTGTGGAATTCCGACGACGACATCGCGGTCGGAGACTGGGGCGTCGCGGACGAGCTCACCTTCCATCAGCTCGCCCGGGGCGCCGACCTTCGCGCGCTCGGCTACCAGGTCGACCGTGCCGACCGCCTCTACCACGTGTCCAGCCGGCAGGCTTTCGTCTGGCACTACGACGACCGCGCCCGGCTGAGGGGCGAGAACCTCTACGAGGACAAGACCAGCCTGCAGATCGAGGAGGTCGATCCGGCGGAGGCGATCACGGCGGAGACGGTGAGGGAGCTCCACAGGGCGCTCCTCGCCAGGCTCGAGGCCGGGCGCGTCGACCGGTACTGGACGCTCGACAACGTCTGAGGGTCCCGCGCGTGCGCAATAGCCGGCGACGGTCCTCCCGGCGATCCGGGCGGCAAAAGCCGGCGTCGCGCTAGCGTGCGTCGTGGAGGTGGACCGGGGGTGACGGCATGACCACGGACCGGGATGGAGACGGCGTGCGTTGCATGCTCATGAGGGGCGGCACGTCGAAGGGCGCCTACTTCCTCGCCGGCGACCTGCCGGCCGATCCCGCCGCACGGGACGACCTCCTGCTGCGCATCATGGGGTCGCCCGATCCCCGGCAGATCGACGGCATCGGGGGGGCGCACCCCCTCACGAGCAAGGTCGCGGTCGTCGGTCCGTCCGACGATCCGGGGATGGACGTCGACTACCTCTTCCTCCAGGTCGGGGTCGATCAGGCCTTCGTCACCGACAAGCAGAACTGCGGCAACATCCTCGCCGGCGTCGGGCCGTTCGCGGTGGAGCGCGGCCTCGTGTCCGTGCCTGCGACAGATACCGAGGCGGTGGTGCGGATCCGCCTGGTCAATACCGGTGGGACAGCGGTCGCCTCGTTCCCGGTCGAGCACGGACGCCCCGTCTACCGCGGCAGGCGCGCCATCTCCGGCGTGCCCGGCACCGCGGCGGAGATCCGGCTCGACTTCCAGGGGACCGCGGGGTCCACCTGCGGGCGTCTCCTGCCGACGGGCGCGATCGTCGACCGGTTCGCCGGTCTCGAGGTGACGTGCGTCGACAACGGGATGCCGGTCGTCGTCGTCCGCGCGACGGATCTCGGGGTCACCGGCCACGAGACCGTGGAGGAGCTCGAAGGCAACGCCGACCTGCGCGCCACGGTCGAGAAGCTCCGGTTGGAGGCGGGTGCGGCGATGGGCCTCGGTGACGTCGGTCAGGCCACCATCCCCAAGATGACTCTGGTCTCCCCTCCGGTGGCCGGGGGGACCCTCTGCACGCGCAGCTTCATCCCGCACCGGGTCCACGACGCGATCGGCGTGCTGGGCGCGGTCTCGGTGGCCACTGCGGCGCTCTTGCCCGGCACGCCCGCCGCAGACGTCGCCGAATGGTCGGGACCTGGCACGACCGTCGTCGTGGAGCACCCCACCGGGACCTTCGACGTGGTGGTCGAGCTGGACCGCAGCGGCCCGGAGCCGCAGGTGACGCGGGCCGGCATCGTCCGTACGGCTCGCAAGCTGTTCGACGGGGAAGTCTTTCCCCGACCCGGAGACGGGTAGCGACGCTCGAAAGCGCGCACGACCCGCCCGAGCGCGCCCGACCCGCCCGGCGCCCCGGCGACCGTGTCCGGTCCTCACCGACCGCGGGTGCGACAGGCTCACACCTCAGGTCCGGCGGGCGGAGGGAACGGGAACGGCGGTGCGGGAGGGGCCCCTTGGAGGATCTCCTCGCCCCGGCGCCGCACCGCCTCGTTGCGGTTGGTCGAGGTGAGGATGTAGAAGCGCCCGGAACGGATCCCCTCCACGACGATGTCGGCAACCTCTGAAGGCTCCGAGCCGAGAGCCGAGAGCCGGTCGAACTGCTCCTTGGACGCTGCCGCCCGCGCTGCGGTCTCGGTGTCGGGGGGAGGAGGGAGGTTCGCCGGGCGGTTGCGGGCCGAGGTCCCGAAGTTGGTCTTCACGGCCCCCGGGCACAGCACCGACACCCCGACCGGGGCACCGACCTGACGGAGATTGAAGTACAGGGTCTCGGAGAGCGCCGTCACCGCGTGCTTGGAGATCGCGTAGGGGCCCAGCGCCCCCGCGAAGACGCCGAAGATCGACGAGGTGTTGAGGACGTGCGCCACGTCCTGCTCGAGCAGCAACGGCAGGAACGCCCGTACCCCGTGGATCACGCCCCACAGGTTCACGCCGAGGACCCAGTCCCAGTCCCCCTCCGGGACCGTCCAGATGGGGTCGTGCGGGCCGCCGACACCCGCGTTGTTGCACAACAGGTTGACCCCGCCGTAGGCACCGACCGCCTGTTCGGCGAGCGCCTCGACCTGCTCGCGCTTCGAGACGTCGGTGACGACCGCCAGCACGTCCCCGCCGTTCCGCGCGATCTCGCCGGCCGAGCGCCGGAGCGCGGGCTCCTCGACGTCGGCCATCACGACCCGCATCCCCTCGGCGGCGAAGCGCTCGGAGAGGCCGAGCCCGATCCCGCTCGCAGCCCCGGTGACGACGGCGACCCGTCCCGGCGAGATGACGTGCGAAGACGACGCCTCCGTCATCGCTTCTCCGTCGACGTCCGCGACCGCTCCATCGGCGTCTCCCCGAACGGCTTCACCTGCCTGCGGCGAGCGCCGACGCCAGCGGTTCGATCAGTTCCACGAGGTAGGGACCGCGCATGGAGAAGATGACGAGATCGACCCCGGCGGCGGTAAAGGACCGCGCCGTGTCGGCGAGCGCCGAGGGCTCGGCGTCCACCGGCCAGCCGACGTGCACCGAGCGCCGGATGGTGCTCGGGTCGCGGCCGATGGCCGCGCAGTGGGCGACGAGCACGTCGTCGAGCGCCTTCCACTCCGCCGGGCTCTCGGGAAAGGTCATGTCCCAGTGGTCCGCGAAGCGGGCGGCGGTCCGCAGGGTCCGCTGGGGCCCCTTGCCGCCGATGACGATCGGGGGCCGCGGGCGCTGGACAGGCTTCGGGTCGCAGCGGGCGTCAGCGAGCTGGTAGTAGCGACCCGCGAAGGTGGTGGACTCCTCGGTCAGGAGGCGGTGGACGATCTCCACCCCTTCCTCGAAGCGGTCCGAGCGTTCCGCCGGCGAGCCGAGCGGGATGCCGTAGGCGTCGGCCTCGGTGAAGAACCACCCCGCGCCCAGCCCGAGCTCGAGCCTTCCGCCCGAGATGTGGTCGAGGGTCGCCGCCATGTTCGCGGTGACGGCGGGGTGGCGGAAGTGCATGCCGTTGACCATGGCGCCGAGCCGGACCCGGGTCGTCGCCTGTGCGAGGGCGGCGAGCATCGTCCAGCTCTCGAGGATCGGCCCGTCGACCGGAGGCGTGAGCGGATAGAAATGGTCCATCGTCCAGGCCGACTCGAACAGCTCGATCTGGTCGACCACCCGCCAGATCTCCAAGAACTCCTGCCACGTGCCGTGTTGTGGCGGGGTCTTCACGGCGTACGACGGCATCGGCGGACCTCCGGCTCGGGTGGGGCACAGGTGCAGGGCGCACACTACAAGCCGCCTTCTCGGCCGCCGGACGAATTCTCGCAGGCGTTACCATGAGCGCGAACGCGAAGTGAATACCGTCGAGGTGCCGTCCGAGAAGACGCACCAGGGCCGGAGATTGGGGTGAGCATGGCCGTCGTGGTCAGGAACGTCGCACGCACCGACATCTCCGTGGTCGACGCCCTCGCCGAGTTCGGCGTCGCGACGGTGCACGAGGCTCAGGGACGCACCGGCCTGTTCGCGTCCCGGCTCCGCCCCATCTACCGGCCCATCAAGGTCGCGGGCAACGCCCTCACGGTCGAGGTCGCGCCGGGCGACAACTGGATGATCCACGTGGCGGTGGAGCAGGCCAAGCCGGGCGACGTCCTCGTCGTCACGCCGACCAGCCCGTGCGAGGACGGCTACTTCGGCGAGCTCCTCGCGACGAGCGTCGTCGCCCACGGCGTCCGCGGCCTGGTCATCGACGCGGGCGTGCGGGACGTCGCGGCCCTCACCGAGATGCGCTTCCCGGTGTGGTCCCGTTCGGTCTTCGCCCAGGGGACCGTCAAGGAGAGCGTGGCGAACGTGCAGGTGCCGATCGTCTGCGGCGGCGCCTACGTCCGGCCGGGCGACGTGGTCCTGGCCGACGACGACGGGGTCGTGGTGGTCCCCCGCGAACAGGCGGAGTCGGTGCTCGAACGTTCGGCGGCACGAGAGGCGAACGAGACCGACAAGAGGGAGCGGCTCGCCAAGGGCGAGCTCGGGCTCGACCTGTACTCGATGCGGGAGAAGCTCGCCCAGCGCGGCCTCAGCTACGTCGACTTCGTGGAGGACCGATGAGCCGGGCGCCTTCGCACGGCGCACAGGGCAAGACCGCTTCGCCGGGGACGGTGCGGTGATCATCGACTGCCACGGGCACTACACCACCGCTCCGAAGCAGCACGACGCCTGGCGGCAGGCGCAGCAGGCGGCCTTCGAAGCGGGCGACCCGCCTCCCCCCTACCCTGCCATCTCCGACGACGAGATCCGCGAGTCGCTCGAGGCGAACCAGCTCCGCCTCGTCCGCGAGCGCGGGACCGACGTGACCGTCTTCTCGCCGAGGGCGTCCGCGATGGGTCATCACATCGGCGACGAGCAGGTGAGCCTGGCGTGGACGCGGGTGTGCAACGACCTGATCAAGCGGGTGGTCGACCTCTATCCCGAGACCTACGTCGGGGTCTGCCAGCTCCCGCAGTCGCCCGGCGCCCCGATCACCGGCTCGATCGCGGAGCTGGAACGCTGCGTGACCGATCTCGGCTTCGTCGGCTGCAACCTGAACCCCGATCCGAGCGGCGGCTACTGGACCTCGCCGCCGCTCGTCGACAAAGCCTGGTACCCCTTCTACGAGAAGATGGTGGAGCTCGAGGTCCCGGCGATGATCCACGTCTCGGCGAGCTGCAACCCGAACTTCCACGCCACCGGGGCCCACTACCTGAACGCCGACACCACCGCCTTCATGCAGTTCGTCGAGGGCGATCTGTTCACCGACTTCCCGGAGCTCCGCTTCGTCATCCCCCACGGCGGCGGCGCCGTCCCCTACCACTGGGGCCGCTACCGGGGCCTCTCCGACATGTTGGGCCGCCCACCGCTCACCGAGCACGTGATGCCCAACGTCTTCTTCGACACCTGCGTCTACCACCAGCCCGGGATCGACCTGCTCTTCGGCGTCGTCGACCACGCGAACATCCTCTTCGGCTCGGAGATGATCGGGGCGGTCCGAGGCGTCGACCCCGAGACCGGCCACCACTTCGACGACACCCGGCGCTACGTCGACGCGCTCGGGCTCCCTGCCGGCGACCGTGCGCGCGTCTACTCGGAGAACGCGCGGCGGGTGTACCCGCGCCTCGACGCGATCCTGAAGGCGCAGGGACGCTGAGGTGGGCACGTTCGAGATGGACGCCGACTGGCTCTGCTTCGACCCGAACCCTTCGAAGCCCGCGTACCGCCTACCGCCGGGCTCGGTCGACGCCCACTGCCACGTCTTCGGCCCGGGTGACGTGTTCCCGTACGCGCCGGAGCGCAAGTACACGCCTTGCGACGCCGGCAAGGACCGGCTCTTCGCCCTTCGGGACCTGCTGGGCTTCGAGCGGAACGTGATCGTCCAGGCGACCTGCCACGGCGCCGACAACCGGGCGATGGTGGACGCGCTCGTCGCTTCGGAGGGGCGCGCCCGGGGGGTCGCGACCGTCCGGCCCGACGTGAGCGGGGACGAGCTGGCCGAGCTGCACGAGGCGGGAGTGCGGGGCGTCAGGTTCAACTTCGTCCGACGGCTGGTCGACCCCAAGCCCGACGCCTACTACGAGTCGATCGTCGAGCGGATCGCGGTGCTCGGCTGGCACGTGGTGGTCTACTTCGAGGCGCAGGACCTCGCCGAGCGATGGGCCTTCTTCACCTCGCTGCCCACCACGGTGGTCGTCGACCACATGGGACGGCCCGACGTCCGAAAGCCGGTGGACGGGCCGGAGTTCGGCCTCTTCCTGCGGCTCATGGACGAGCACCCCCAGTTCTGGGCGAAGGTGAGCGGTGCGGAACGCCTGAGCGTGTCGGGCCCGCCCGGCTACGACGACGTCCTGCCGTTCCACCGTCGCGTGGTCGAGACCTTTCCCGAGCGGGTGCTCTTCGGGACCGACTGGCCACACCCGAACCTGAAGGACCACATGCCCGACGACGGCGGGCTGGTGGACTACGTGCCGCGTATCGCGACGACCGGGGAGCTCCGCCAGAAGCTGCTCGTGGACAACCCGACGCGCCTGTATTGGGGAGACCACCGATGACCGACCTGTCCGAGTTCGACGACATCCCGGGCACCACCCTGTTCACCGCCCAGCGCTCCCGAAAGGGCTATTGGCTCAACCAGTTCTGCATGAGCCTGATGAAGGCGGAGAACCGCGAGCGCTTCAAGGCCGACGAGCGCGCCTACCTCGACGAGTGGCCGATGACGGAGGCACAGAAGCAGGCGGTGCTCGCGCGGGACTACAACGCCGCCATCGCCGAGGGGGGCAACATCTACTTCCTGGCGAAGATCTTCGCGACCGACGGCAAGAGCTACCAGTACGCGGCGGGCACGATGACGGGGATGACGCAGGAGGAGTACGCCGAGATGATGCTTCGCGGCGGCCGCTCGATCGAGGGCGTCCGCTCGAGGAAAGAGGGCAGCTGAGATGGCGAGGATCACGGCAGGGGTGACGAGCAGCCACGTCCCCGCCATCGCCGCGGCCTGGGACCAGGGGCGCGCCGACGACGACTATTGGCGGCCGATCTTCGCCGGGTTCGACTGGTCGAAGAAGTGGATCGCCCGGAACATGCCCGACGTCGTGATCCTGGTCTACAACGACCACGCCTCGGCCTTCTCCCTCGAGCTGATCCCCACCTTCGCGATCGGCTGCGCGGACCGCTTCGAGATCGCGGACGAGGGCTACGGGCCGCGCCCGGTGCCGCCCGTCGAGGGTCATGCCGATCTCGCCTGGCACATCGCCCAGTCGACCATCCTCGACGAGTTCGACATGACCATCATCAACAAGCTGGACGTCGACCACGGCCTGACGGTGCCGCTCACCTTGATGTTCGGCCAGCCCGAGGCATGGCCGACGAGGATCATCCCGGTCCCCGTCAACGTCGTGCAGTACCCGCCGCCGACCGGCAACCGCTGCTATCTGCTCGGCCAGGCGATCCGCCGGGCCGTCGAGAGCTTTCCGGAGAACCTGAACGTCCACGTCTGGGGCACCGGCGGGATGAGCCACCAGCTCCAAGGGCCGAGGGCCGGCTTGATCAACACGGAGTTCGACACCGCCTTCCTCGACCGGCTCACCACCAACCCGGAGGCGCTGCGCAAGCTGCCCCATGTCGAGTACGTGCGAGAAGCGGGATCCGAGGCGATCGAGCTCGTGATGTGGCTGGTGATGCGCGGGGCGCTCGGCGAGCACGTCAGGGAGCTCTACCGCTTCTACCACGTCCCCACCTCGAACACCGCGCTCGGGCACATCGTGCTCGAGCCCACGAGCTAGAGGCGAGGGCGAGGAGGCCATGCGCATCGCCCTCGCAGGTGCCGGCGCCTTCGGGATCAGGCATCTCGACGGCTTGGCGAACATCGACGGCGTCGAGGTCACGTCGCTGGTCGGCCGCCGCCTGGAGCCCACGAAGGAGGTCGCGGAGCGTTACGGGATCGCGCACGTCACCACCGACCTGGCCGACTCCCTGGCGCGAACCGACGTCGACGCGGTGATCCTCTGCACCCCGACGCAGCTGCACGCGGCACAGGCGGTCGCGGCGCTCCGAGCGGGCAAGCACGTGCAGGTGGAGATCCCCGTCGCCGACAGCTGGGAGGGCGCCGCCGAGATCGACCGGGTCCAACGGGAGACGGGATTGGTCTGCATGGCCGGCCACACCCGCCGCTTCAACCCGTCCCACCAATGGGTCCACAGGCGCATCGTTTCCGGTGAGCTCAGGATCCAGCAGATGGACGTCCAGACCTTCTTCTTCCGGCGGACCAACATGAACGCGCTCGGTCAGCCCCGCAGCTGGACCGACCACCTGCTCTGGCACCATGCCGCGCACACGGTCGACCTGTTCCAGTACCAGGGCGGCGAGGACGTGACGATCGCCAACGCCGTCCAGGGGCCGCTCCATCCCGAGCTCGGCATCGCCATGGACATGTCGATCCAGCTGCGGACCGCGGGTGGCAAGATCTGCACGCTGTCGCTCAGCTTCAACAACGACGGTCCGCTCGGGAGCTTCTTCCGGTACATCTGCGACAACGGCACGTACATCGCCCGCTACGACGACCTGGTCGACGGGTACGAGCGCCCGGTCGACGTCTCCAGGGTCGACGTCTCGACGAACGGGATCGAGCTGCAGGACCGCGAGTTCGTTGCGGCGATCCGGGAGGGACGGGAGCCGAACGCCGCCATCGCCCAGGTCCTGGGTTGCTACCGGGTCCTCGGAGACCTGGACCGCAAGCTCGCGGGCGGGCGCTAGGAGGTCCACCTCCCTGCCGCGAGCCGGTTCGTCGCGGGTGCCGGTTGTCGAGATCGCCCGCAGTACGTACGCTCGGACGCCGTCCTCGTGCTCGAGGGCCCCGGTTCGTCGCCACTGACGGAGAAAGGGAGTGAGACGTGCTCAGCATCGGGATCAACCTCGGCTTCGGGAACCTCCACGGGAACCTCTCCGACCAAGGGATGTACGAGGGTGACATCAGCGTCGGCGTGCTCGCCGACAAGCTCGGGTACGACGCCGTCTGGGTCGTCGAGCACCACTTCGACGACTACTCCTTGTGCCCGGACAACCTCCTCATGCTCGCCAATTTCGCGGCGCTCACCTCACGGTGCATGCTCGGGACCGCCGCGGTGATCGTTCCGTGGAACGACCCGCTTCGAGTGGCAGAGAAGGCGTTGATGGTGGACACGCTCTCGAACGGCCGTCTCCTCCTCGGGCTCGGGAGAGGGTTGTCACGAAAGGAGTACGAGCCCTTCCGCATCCCAATGGACGAGACCCGGGATCGCTTCGACGAAGCTGCCGCGATGATCTTCGAGGCCGTCGAGTCGGGAGTCATCGAGGGGAAGGGCCCCTTCTACCCCCAGCCGAGGGCCGAGTTGCGCCCGCGCCCGCGGGGGAGCTTCGCGGGCCGGCGCTATTGCGTCGCCGGCTCTCCCGACTCCCTCGCCGCCGCGGCCCGCCTCAAGGCGCAGATGATGTCGTTCATCGTGCGGCCGGTGGCAGACCTCATGCCCGAGTTCACTCGCTACCGGGAGCTCTACGAGGCCGAGCACGACGAGGTGGCTCCGCCGGTCTCGCTCGCCGTCGGCATGTACTGCCACGAGGACGACGAGGTGGCACACGAACGACAGCTCGAGTACGTGCAGCGCTTCTTCATGTCGAACGTCGACCACTACGAGATGGCCGGCGAGCATTTCGCGACGACCAAGGGCTACGAGCGCTACGCCGAGAACGCGAAGCTCCTCCGTGCCGTCGGCCTGGAGAAGGCGGCGAACAATTACGCGGCGACCACGCTGTGGGGCAACCCTGAGCGGATCCTCGGCCAGATCGAGACGATCCGCGACGTGGTCGGCGACTTCGAGCTCTCTCTCACCTGCGCCTTCGGAGGCATGCCTTACGACCAGGCGCGATCGAGCCTCGAGCTCTTCGCTCGCGACGTCATGCCCAAGGCGAGAGGGATGAGGGTCGAGCGCGTGGCGGTCGGCTCCTGAGCGGCTTCCCCGCTGCGACGCGCGCGGTCGAATTCGCCGGCGCGACCGCCGTCGTCACGGGAGGGGCGTCCGGCATCGGCAGGGGCCTTGCACGTGCCTTCCGGCAGGCGGGGAGCAACGTCGTCATCGCAGACGTCGACGAAGCTGCGCTCGAACGGGCGGCGAGGGCGCTCGGGGTGCTCGGCGTCGTCACGGACGTCGCCGACCCCGCCAGCGTGGCGCGTCTCGCAGAGCGGGTGATCGACGAGTACGGGGCCGTGCACGTCATGTGCAACAACGCGGGCGTCGGTCCCTTCGGGTCCATCGCCGAGATGACGCTCGACGACTGGGACTTCGTCCTCCGGGTCAACCTTCAAGGGGTCGTCAACGGCGTCCACGCCTTCCTTCCCCATCTCGAGCGCAACCCGGACTGGGGGCACGTCGTCAACACCTCCTCGCTCGCCGCACTGATCATGCCGCAGCTCGCGGGCGCCTACGTGGCCAGCAAGGCGGCCGTGCTCGGGCTCACCGAGGTCCTCGCCGCCGAATTGCGAGCGAGCGGCTCCCGGGTCGGCGCCACGGTGCTGCTGCCGGGCACGGTCCGGACGAACATCCGGCACAGCCTGCGTCACCGCGGCCCGGTCGAGGCGTCAGGGCTCTACGAGCTCGACCTCGCCGAGCGACGTCCCGACGCGCGCTTCATCGAGCCCGAAGAGGTCGGCGCGATGGTCCTCGAGGCGATCCGCTGCGACCGGCTCTACGTCCTGACGCACCCGGAGCTCCTTCCACTCGTCACCGAGCGCCACGCCCGGCTCTTGGCGAGCGGCGCGGCGCCGACGACCCCGGGTCGATAGTCGAAGGCGGCGTGAACGCCTCGTAGTATCATCGCTGCTTCCGAGTCGCACGAGATGGACCGACCACTCGCGCCACAGTTCACATCGCTTAGCAGAAGGACCGGCTCCACCTTGCCGACGAACGAAGACGTCGTCCGCCGCTCCGGTGCACACCGCCACAGCGCGGCGGCACATGGCTATCGCCTCCCTCAGCTTCCCGAGCGCGTCGACATCTTCGACACGACGCTGCGCGACGGGAGCCAGCAGGAGGGTCTCTCGCTCACCGTCGACGACAAGCTGCGTGTCGCAGAGCAGCTCGACCACCTCGGCGTCGCCTACGTCGAGGGCGGATGGCCGGGAGCGAACCCGAAGGACGACGAGTTCTTCGCACGGGCACGCACCGAGCTGCACCTCTCCACTGCCACGCTCGTAGCCTTCGGCTCCACGAGGCGCGCGGGCGTGCACGCCCAGGACGACCAGGTTCTCGGGCACCTCGTGGCCGCAGGAGCGCCGGTGGCGTGCATCGTGGCCAAGAGCTGGGACCGCCACGTGGAAGAGGCGCTCCGCACCACTCTGGACGAGGCGGTCGCGATGGTCGGCGACTCCGTCCGCCATCTCCGCGGGCACGGGATGCGGGTGTTCTTGGACGCCGAGCACTTCTTCGACGGCTGGCGCCATCACCGCGACTTCGCCCTACGCGTGCTCGAGGCCGCCGAGCAGGCGGGTGCCGAGGCGCTCGTGCTTTGCGACACGAACGGAGGGTCCCTTCCCGACCAGGTGGGCGAAGCGGTGGCGGACGTGCGCCGAGCGACCAGCGCCCAGCTCGGCATCCACTGCCACAACGACGCCGGGTGCGCCGTCGCAAACTCGCTCACTGCCGTCGAGGCCGGCGTCACCCAGGTGCAGGGCTGCGTCAACGGGTACGGGGAACGCGCCGGCAACGCCGACCTCTCCGCGGCCATCCCGAACCTCAGCCTCAAGCTCGGGATCCGCACCCTGCCCGAGGGCCGGCTCGAGCGCCTCGCGCCAGTTGCCCACCACATCGCCGAGCTGGTGAACATCGCGCCGTCCTCGCAGCAGCCCTACGTGGGCACGTCCGTCTTCGCGCACAAAGGAGGCCTGCACGCGAGCGCGATCGCGCGGCGGCGCGACCTCTACGAGCACGTCGACCCTGAATCGGTGGGCAACGGGACGCGGGTGGTGGTCTCGGAGATGGCCGGACGCGCGACCCTCGCCATGAAGGCCGACGAGCTCGGGCTGGACCTCGACGGCGAGGTTCTCGGTCGTGTGCTCGACGAGCTGAAGCGCCTCGAGCACGAGGGCTACCACTTCGAGGTCGCGGACGGCTCGCTCGAGCTGTTGCTGCGACGTGCAGGCGGCTGGACGCCGGACTTCTTCGAGGTCGAGTCGTACCGCGTCATCACCGACCACCGGGACGCCGTACCGGGCGAGAACCCGACGACCGAGGCGACCGTCAAGGTGCACGTCGGCGAGGACCGTGTCGTCGCGACTGCCGAGGGGAACGGCCCGGTCAACGCGCTCGACGCCGCGCTGCGCCAGGCGATCGAGGCCCGGTTCCCGGCGCTCCACCGCGTCCGGCTCACCGACTACCGGGTACGGGTGCTCGACACGCGGAAGGGCACCGGCGCGGTTACGCGCGTTCTCGTGGACACCGCCGACGACGAGCGTACGTGGACGACCATCGGCGTGTCCGAGAACATCATCGAGGCGAGCTGGCAGGCGCTCTACGACGCCGTCGTGTACGCGTTGGTGCACGCCGACGCGAGCGCGTAACCGGGACGGGAGCACGCCCTTGCCGGCGGTCTACGGCATCCGCGCAGGCCGCGTCAGTCCGGAAGGAGAAGCTGTCCGTTCGTGAGGAAGAACTTCTCCATCACCTCGGTGCCGAGGGGCGTCAACAGCTCGACCATCTTCTGCTTGGAGTCAAGGCCACCCTCGATGTGCGGGTAGTCCGTCGAGAAGCAGTAGCAGTCTGAGAGCTCCGGAAACCGCCTGAACATCTCGTCGACCGCCTCGAACCCGCAGAACGGCGTCACGCGGACGTTGCGAGAGAGGTACTCCGACGGCCGCATGGAGAGGTAGGGCTGAACCTGCTGGGTGAATGCCGTCGTCGCGAGATGATCGAGCTGCTCGGCGAACGGACCGAACCAGGATGCGCCGGCCTCGATGACGCCGAAGCGCAACGTGGGGTGACGCTCGAACACGCCGCCGAGCACCATCGAAGCGAGGAAGTTGCTGTAGGCGTAGTGAAGGGTGGCGAAGAAGTGCGAGTTGTGGAGTCCGACCTCGGTGGCGTCACCTTCGGTCCGCGTCAGAAAGGCTGGCGCGTTGGACCAGCCGAAGCTGGTCATGAACCCCTGGTCGGCACCGAAGTGGGTGAGCAGGGCGACGCTCCGCTCCGCGAGAAGTGCCCAGAACGGATCGAGGTCGGGATGCGCGGGCGAGCAGCCAGCCGGCGGCTCGTTCACCGCGAGGTGCACGGCTCGGATCCCCCGGTCGATGTAGCCCTTGGCGTACTCGACGAGCGCGTCGACAGAGGACGCCGGTGGCAGGTACACGACCGGCCGGAGGCGATCATGGTCGAGTGCTGCCGTGCGGACTGCCCACTCGTTGTGCTCATCGAGCCCCGCTCTCCCGAGCGCGGACAGCTCCTCCTCGTTGCGTCCACCAAGGTCCATGGCGTGCCGCCACATCGAGCGCGGGAACTGGATCACCAGCGCGTAGACGGCAAAGCTCGGAAAGACCATCTGTCTCGTCACCAGCATCGTGTCGAGGACCTCGGGCCGGCGAGACAGGTCGAACGCGCCAGGTGCCTTGATCCCCCTCGACTGCCACACGGTGAACGGGTCGATGACGGCGTTGTCCGTCATCACCGACGGGTTGTACATGGAGTTGTCGCCGGCTCCCTTCATCAGGGGCTCGAGGATCGTCGCGATCTCGTTCGCCGCCACGCCGAAGATGTCTCCCCAGAGGTGAGATGGTGCCATCTCGTGCGCGTCCACGTCGCATGCGACGAGATCGTCGGTCGTCACAGGGCGACTCAGTTCATCGGTGGTGCTCATGTGTCGCTCCTTACCTCTCTCGTCGCTCGAGCGTTCTCAGTCTGGAAGGAGAAGCTGCCCGTTCGTGACGAAAAACTTCTCCATCACCTCGGTGCCGAGAGGCGTCAGGAGCTCGACCATCTTCTGTTTGGAATCACGACCACCCTCGATGTGCGGGTAGTCCGTCGAATAGCAGAAGCTGCTCGACACCTGCGGATACCGGCGGAACATCTCGTCGACGGCCTCGAACGCGCAGAACGGCGTCACGCGGACGTTGCGAGAGAGGTATTCTGAGGGGCGCACGGAGAGGTAGGGCTCGACCTGCTGCGCGAATGCGGTCGCCGCGAGATGATCGAGCTGCTCGGCGAACGGACCGAACCAGGACGCGCCCGCCTCGATGACGCCGAAGCGCAATTTGGGGTGACGCTCGAACACGCCGCCGAGCGCCATCGAAGCGAGGAAGTTGCAGTAGGCGTAGTGGAGCGTGGCGAAGAAGAAGGCATGCAACGAGATCTCTCCGCCGGCCCCACGCGACTGGAACGCAGGAGCATTCGACCAGGCGGAGCTCGACGTGAAGCCCTGCTCGGCGACGAGATGGGTGAGCACGGCGACGTTGCGCTCCGCGAGGAGCGCCCAGAACGGATCGAGGTCGGGATGCGCCGGCGAGCACCCCGCCGGCGGCTCGTTCACCGCCAGGTGCACGGCTCGGACCCCACGGTCGAGGTAACCCTTGGCGCACGCGACGAGCGCGTCTACCGAGGACGCCGGTGGCAGGTACACGACCGGACGAAGCCGATCAGGAGCAAGGGCCGCGGTGCGAACAGCCCACTCGTTGTGCTCCTCGAGCCCCGCTCTCCCGAGCGCGGTCAGCTCCTCCTTGCTACGTCCGCCAAGGTCCATGGCCTTGTGCAATCCCGCTGGCGGGAGCAGGAGCACCAGGGGGTAGAGACCGAAGCTCGGAAAGACCATCTGTCTCGTCACCAGCATCGTGTCGAGGACCTCGGGCCGGCGAGACAGGTCGAAGGCGCCGGGTGCGGTCATCCCCCTCGACTGCCACACGGTAACCGTGTCGATAGCGGCGGAGTCGTCCGTCACCGACGGGTCGTGCATGGAGTTCACCCCGGCGTTTTGCTGGAGCGGGAGGACAATGTCGGCGATCTCGCTCGCCGCCTCGCCGAAGATCTCCCCCCAGAGGTGCGAAGGTGCCATCTCGTGCGCGTCGACATCGCACGCCACGAGTCCGTCACTCGTCGTAGGGGGGGTCATCTCGCCGGTGGTCCTCATACGTCGCTCCTTGCAATGTCGTTGCACAGAGGGTCGGGAAGGTTGGCGCCCACGAGAGGTGGAGGTGGGAGGATTCCTGTTCGCATATGTCGTTCACCAACTTGGATCAGGACTTGAAGTACCAGTCTTCGGGCTCAAGAGCGAGCGTTCCGCTTTGCACGTACCCACCCAGGTGGTCCGACACCTCGGTAAGCTGATAGTCCTGTACGGGTACGGCAGGCACGACGGCCTGTTGCGTCTCGAAGTTCTCGACGTCCTGGAGATACTTGTTCCCGGAGACTGAGTAGACCTTGTCGTAGAGGTCGTCCAGCGCGGTGCTGCAGTAGTTCTGCGTGTTCGCTAGCGACCCGCAGATGAAGCCGATCCCGTTCTCCGGGTACCAGTCGGGAACCTCGGTGAAGGGACCGCCGAAGTTGATGATCTGCCAGCTGCAGCTTGCTTGCTTCGGAGTGCAGGGCTCGTCGATGGCGAAAATCGAATCTACCGGTTCGGAGCGTAGATTCAGCGTGATCCCGACGCTTGCGGCGTCCGTTTCGAATGTCTCCATCTCCTCCGTCAAGGCCTCGACGCCGGACGCGTAGAGCACATTGAATTCGAGCTTCGTGCCTTTCGCGACGCCAGCGCCGCACTCTCCTTTCCCAGTGCCTGGGTTGACGCAGGTCGCAGCGCCTGACTTGGGGATCATCCAGCCGTGCGAGGTGAGCAGGCGCTTAGCGCTCGAGATGCTGAACGGATACGGGTCGCTCGCCGCATACTTCGTCAGGTAGGGCGAAACGGGTTGCGTCGGGACGGTCCCGTACTGTGGGCGTGCGTAGCCATTGAAGGCGACCTTGACCCACGTGTCCTGGTCGATGAGTTGCTGAATCGCCTGCCGGAAATAGAGCTGGCGCTCCACGGGACCGGTCGTCGGGTTGTTGAAGTTGATGTACAAGTAGTTGATTGCCCACGATTGTTCCGGCTCCAAGGTGTAGCCGGAGACGGGGTTACGCCCCACCTTGGCACCGGTCGGCTTTGGCGGTGCATCGACAAAGGGCAGATAGCCAATGGTGAGACCCCCGCTGCGGAGGACGTCGTACTCGGCCACGTCGGAGGTGAAGGTCTCCTCCTTCAGCGCGCTGATCTTTGGCTTGTCCGGCCCGGAATACAGCTTGTTCGGCACAAATTCAATCTGCGAGCCGCCAGCGGAATACTGAGAAAGCCGGAATGGTCCGTCGACGTCCTGGAAGAGCGGGTTGGTAGCGAAGTCTGTCTTCTTGCCGGCCTCCGCGTGAATGTACTTGTACACCGCGGGACAATCAGCCTTCTCCACTGCGAGGGACTCCGAAGCGCAATCGGATGGCTTGCCCGGCCCAGACAGGTCCCAGGAAAGCGGGAGCGGCTGAACTTCGGCCAGCTCGTTGTAGGTGAACCAGATCGGGTTGACGGGCCCCTTCAGGTGCAACGCCATCGTGTTCGTCGCATTGTCATAGGAGACCGAGGTGACGTCTGTCGGGAACTGTCCCGGTATGTACGCCCAGTACTCGTCAGTCTCAGTGAAGAGCAGGCCCATGAAGAACGCAAGGCTCTGCACGGTGAGGGACTGGCCGTTCGACCACCGCCAAGACTTGAGGCGGACGCTCACCGTACGGTCGTCGTTCGAGTACACGGGTGGGTACGCGATCGAAAGCTTCGGATCGAGTTGAAAGGTGGGCCCGTCGAGGTAATAGAGGGGCCGGTACATGAGATACATGAAGTCGGACGTCCCCGTCGTGCCGTCGAAGCTTGTCGGCGAGAACGGCCAGATCATGTCGGGCTCGGTGCCCGGTTGGAGGGCCATGCTCACCGTGCCGCCGCTGCCGGAACGACCGGCGGCAAACACGGGAGGGGAGGCAGGTATCAGGACTGCGACCGCAACCGTCACGATCATGATCGTGAGAATCGCGGTGAACCATCGGGCGGGCACGACCATCGCACCTCCAGAGGGTTCCCCCACCAACGTGGTCTCCCAGCGCACGTGATCGTAGGGCCCCGCGGTAATTGTGTCAAGCGTGGGAGAACCGAGATCAACCGGTACGGCGAAGCGGGCGTTCATGGAGCACGCGCGCTCCGATCCGAGAGCGACGGCGCGTCATCCGGCTAGCTGCGAGCCCACCCCGACGAGATCCCGTAAGGGAGGGTGTTGGTTCCGATCGCCCAGACATCGCTCAGGACCCCACCTCGCACCTTGAACACCTCGAAGTAGAGCATGGTGTTCGGCGCACCGAAGGGAACGTCGCCGTTCGCGCGGGCGAGGTCGCCGGGATGATCGAAGAGCACCACGGAATGCACGAGGCCACGCTCGGGGTCGACGAGCGGAAAGCGGCGCTCGCGGATGCCCTCGATGTATGCGTAGTGCCCCCCGCTCATCTGCTCGACGATGTGGAGCCCGCGAAACCCCTCCCCCTCCTCGAGACTCGTTGGATCGGCATCACTGTCACTCACGCCGTTCACGATTCGTCTGCAATCGGGCGCCACCGCGAGCAAACTCCCGTTCGACTGCTCGATCGAGTCGAAGTAGGCCTGCGCGACGGAGACGAGGTCTCCTCGAGCACCGCGTTCGTGGTCGTCGAGGACCTCGTGCAACCGCGTCGCCGGAACGTCGATCACATCAGGTTGGAAGTAGAGTCCGCCCCGAACGAGGAGGGTCTCGAGCTCGCTGAGCTGCCTTCCCTCGACCCTCATGCGGGCACCGAGCATCGAAGGACCTCGGATCTCCTCGACGACCCCCCAGTACGCGACCTCACCGCGTTCGACATCCACGAACCGCTGGCCGCCTGGGTGCACTCCCCGTACGGTCCTCCAGAGTCCAGTCCCGAGCGGAAGTACCTGCGTGTTCTCGCTGAAGCGGAAATTCGGCGCGATTGGAAGGCGCGCCGGATCGTGCGCACCGAGCGCGTCCAGGTAGCGGTCCACGAATCCCGAAAGGAACTCACGCTGCTCCTCCGGCTCCCGCGTGGTGCCCACCTTCTCCGCAGTCACCTCTTCTGTCCGCTCTTCGCTGTGCGTCCGGGCATCCTCACCATCCGGAGTGGATCCCATAGGGAAGCGCGGTACCGATCGCCCAGACCTCGCGGAGCAAGCCGCCACGCACCTTGAACGCCTCGAAGACGAGCATGCTGTTCGGCGAGCGGAAGGGGAGCTGGCCGTCGGGTCGTTCGAGATCGCCGGGATGGTCGAACATGACATGGCACACCACGATGCCCCGCTCGACGTCGACGACGGGAAATCGACGCTCCCGAAGTGCCTCGATGTACGCGTAGTGGCGCGCGGTCATTTGCTCGGCTACTCCGAGCGAGCGGTGCCGCTCCCCTTCCTCCAGTTGTGCGAGGTCCTCCATGCTGTCGACGACCCCGTTCACGACACGGCGACAGTCGTCGCTCACCGGAAGGTGGGTGCCGTCGCTCAGCTCGATGGCGTCGAAGTACGCGTCGGCCACCGCGACGAGCTCCTCTCGCGAACTTCGGTCCTCGACGGGAAGGATCTCGTGGAAGCTCGTGGCCTGGTCGACGACGACCCGGGGGTTGAAGAACGACCCGCCGCGCACGACGACGCTCTCGATCTCACTGACGAGGTTGCCTTCCACCTTCAGCCGGACACCGTAAATGGCCTCGGCACCCATCTCGTCGACGGCTCCCCAAAATTCGACCTGACCGTGCTCGGTGTCGACGAAGTGGTGACCGCCCGGATCGAGCTCCCGCGCGGTGCGCCACAATCCCGTCCCCAGGGGAAGGGGCACCGTGTTCTCCGTGTAGCGGATGTCCGGGGAGATCCTAGGCCGCTCGCCCTTCTGGCCGACGAGCACCTCGAGGTAGCGGTCCATCGCGGCGATGAGACGCTCTCGCTCGGCCAGCGCGGAGGAGTTCCCGTGAACCATCACTCAAGTCTCCCTCTTTCTCTCAGGTGTTGCGTCTCGTCGTGTTCCGCGCGGTGCGGTGCTCGTCCGTGACCGCGTCCGCAGCGACGGTCGTCGGGTCTACCACGCGGCTCTACGCCGGGAATCCCACCACGATCGTCCACGCCGACGAGCGGCGTGACGCGCACGCAGGGGGTGGCGGCGACCGGGGTCGGCTGTGGACAAGCGCCGATCCTCAGGTTTCCCCGGGTTCCTTCGAGGGTTCGTCGGAGAACCCGTCAAGACGGAACGAACGCAACCGCGTCGATTTCGACTCGCGCGGCGCCCAGCAGCCCCGCCACCTGCACCGCGGTGCTCGCCGGAAGTGCGTCCCCGAACACCTCCTTGCGCGCCGAGTTGAACTCGGCATAGTCGTCGAGGGACGTGAGGTAGGCCGTGATGCGGACGACATCGCGTCGCGTTCCGCCCAGCTCCGAGAGCGCACCCAGCAGGTTCTCGAACGTCTTGAGCGCCTCGCTGCGCGCGCCCCCCGGGACGATGGTTCCGTCTTCACCCCTGCCCACCTGGCCGGACAGGAACACCCACCGACCAGGTCCCCCGACGGCCACCGCCTTCGAGATGCTCATCTCGCCGCCTATGGGCAGACGTTCGACGCTCAACTGTCCCCCTCGAGCTTTCCCAGCCGGGATGCACCCTGGCGAGGCATTTTGTTTATTTAGCTAGTGACATAATTGTACGGTGATGGCCGGCACCTGTCAATCGGGCCCGTCGGATGCGCCCCAGGTGGAGGCCGCCTGCTGGAGGCGCTCCGCGTCGGCTTCCGGCTCGCCACGAGCCGTGCGGCTGACGAACCGGGTCGCCCGGCGCCATGCGTCGGCGCACTCCTCTCGAACTCGCGGGCACGGGAGAAGAAGGTGTGCGGCGCCTGCCCGTAGAGGGCGGTCCCGGCGCTCTTCCGGTAGCGGCCCGGAGGCTGGTACGCCCGTGCCGGTCCGCGCTGCCCCGAACCGGTGGAAGCGGCGGGTGCTCACCCGGTTCCGTGCACGTCGGTGCTCCTCTCCCTGCGCGGGGCGCCGTGAATCCAGCGTGGCCTCGGTGCACCGGTCGACGGACTGTTGACGTCCACGGGAACTCGCACGATCATCTCTCGCGAGCCGCCAGGCGGATCCACTCGACGGGGGACCAAGATGGGACAGGTGAACCGATCGGTCACAGACGAGTGGGTCGCCCGGGTCCGGGCGGACTTCCCGTACCTGTCGAAACGCGTCTACCTGCTCTCTTGCGGGGTGGGGCTGCCGTTCCCCGGAGCGGCGGCAGCAGCCGGCCAGTACTACCTCGACGTCGCGTCGCACGCCCTGGACGCGCGGCCTCTCTGGCACCGACCTGTCACAAGCGCCAAGCAGCGCGTCGCGCACCTGCTCGACGTGCCGGTCGAAGACGTCGGCTTCTTCCGCAACACGAGCGAGGTCGTCAACCTCGTCGCCAGCAGCGTGAGGTGGCACCCCGGCGACGAGATCGTCGTCGCAACCGACGAGTACCCGTGCAACGTCATGCCGTGGACCGCGGCGGAGGAGGCGCTGGCGGGCGCGACCGTCGTGTGGGTCGACCCGGGCAAGGGGGTGGAACGCCAGGAGCGGTTGCTCGACGCGTTGACCAAGAGGACGCGGGTGATGTCGGTATCGCACGTGCACCCCTGGACCGGGACCCTCCTCGATCTGGACGTTCTCGGTCGCGCCTGCCGGGAAGTCGACTGCTTGCTCGTCGTCGACGGCATCCACGCGCTGGGCGCCTCGCCGGTCGACCTCTCCTACGTCGACGTGTACGGCTCGAGCGTGTTCAAGTGGCTGCTGTCCGGGTTCGGGACCGCGGTCGGCGTCTTCCGTGAGCGCGCCCGGTCGATGCTCACGCCCGCGTTCCGGAGCTACGGGAACCCGGCGCCGAGCACCTCCTTCGACTACGCCGCGCCGAACATTCCCGGCCTCTACGTCCTCGACGCCACCCTGGCGTACTTGGAGGAGCTGGGCTGGCAGCGGATCCTCGAGAGGGTGGGCTCTCTGGCCTCGTACGCGCTCGACGCGCTCGAGAAGATGCAGATTGACCCGATCACGCCACGGGAGGCACATGCGGGGATCGTCTGCTTCGGGGGTCTCGATGCGGGCGTCGTCGTCGAGGGTTTGAAGGAACGGGGAGTGGACGCCGGGGGGAGGACGGAACGCGTCACCGTCGCCCCGCACTTCTACAACACGTACGAGGACATCGACCGGTTCGTCGAGGGCCTCGAGGCGGTCCTCGGAGCGGAAGCGGGAAGTCCCCCTTCGTGGCGCCGGTGAGATCGGCCCATGGCTGACATCGTTCACATCGCCGCTCCCGACGGCATCCTCCCCGGCACCGGCTATACGCAGGTGATCACCGGCACCGGCCGGCTCGTCGTCGTGTCCGGCCAGGTTGCGATCGACGCCGACGGTCGGCTCGTCGGGGCGGGCGACCCCGGAGCGCAGGCGCGTCAGGTGTTCGCGAATCTCGGTCGCTGTCTGGCCGCCGCCGGCGCGGGGTTCCGCGACGTCGTACAGCTCACGTACTTCCTCACCGACATCGCGTACCTCGATGCGATCCACCACGCCCGCGACGAATTCGTCGACACCTCGGCTCCCCCCGCCGGCTCCCTCGTCCAGGTCGCGGCCCTCGTCCGGCCCGAGTTCCTCCTCGAGGTCGAAGCGCTCGCCATCGTCTGACTCGCACCGGACTCTCGCCGGCACGGCCGCAACCTCCGTCCCGCCGTGCCGGGAGGCTGTTGACGTCGACGAGAACCCTGCACAATCATCTGTTCGACCAGCCGGCACGGGGCTCCATTCCACGGAGGGCAGATGGACAGGGTCGACCAGTCGGTCACCGACGAGTGGGTCGCCCGGGTTCGGGCGGACTTCCCGTACCTGTCGAAGCGCGTCTACCTGCTGTCCGCGGCGGTAGGGCTGCCCTTTCCGGGCGCCGCAGCTGCCGCCGGCCAGTACTACCTCGACGTCGCCGCGCACGCCCTGGACGCGCGGCCGCTCTGGCACCGCCCGCTCACAAGCGCGAGGGCGCGCGTCGCACGCCTTGTCGACGTGCCGATCGAGGATGCCGGCTTCTTCCGCAACACGAGCGAGGTGGTCAACCTCGTCGCCAACAGCGTGAGGTGGCAACCCGGCGACGAAGTGGTCGTGCCGATCGACGAGTTCCCCTGCAACGTCTTGCCGTGGACTGCAGCGGAGGAGGCCGGTGCGACCGTCGTGCGGGTGGACCCTGGCAAAGGTCTCGAGCGCCAGCAGCGGCTGCTCGACGCGTTGACCGAGAGGACGCGGGTCATGTCGGTGTCGCACGTGCACCACTTGACCGGAACGCGCCTCGACCTGAACCTTCTCGGCCGCGCCTGCCGCGAGGTGGGCGCCCTTTTCGTCGTCGACGGTATCCAGGCGCTCGGCGCCACGCCGGTCGATCTGTCGTACGTCGACGTCTACGGCGCGAGCGTGTTCAAGTGGTTGCTGTCGGGGTTCGGGACGGCGATCGGCGTCTTCCGTGAGCGCGCCCGCTCGACGCTCACGCCGGTGTTCCGGAGCTACGGGAACCCGGCGCCGGACACGACGTTCGAGTACGCCGCCCCGAACTATCCCGGCCTCTACGTCCTGGACGCCACCTTGGCCTACCTCGAGGAGCTCGGTTGGGAGCGGATCTTCGAGCAGGTCGACGCTCTGGCCACCTACGTGCTCGACGCGCTCGAGAAGATGCAGGTCGAGGTGATCACGCCCCGCGATGCGCATGCCGGGATCGTCTGCGTCTCCGGCCTCGAATCGGCGGCGGTCGCCGACGCGATGAAGCAACGCGGGGTGGACGTGGGAGGGAGCATGGGACCTGTGACCGTCGCCCCGCACTTCTACAACACCTACGAAGACGTCGACCGCTTCGTGGAGGCGCTGGACGAGGTCCTCGGGACGAAGGTGGGCCGTCTCTAGGGAAAAGATCGTGAGAAAGAAAAGAGATCGGAGAAAGAAGGGTGCCTCAGCCCCGATCGACACGGCGGCGGGGCGGATGGGCAAGACGAGGGAGGCGTCCGGTGGAAGAGTGGCTCGAGCGGGTGCGGGAGGATTTCCCGTATCTCCAGGGACGCGTCTACCTCAACTCGGCGGGAGCGGGCCTCGCCTGGCGCGGGCAGACGGAGGCAGCGGGCCGCTACTACGACGGCACCGCGCGCATGGGGGCGGACGGCAGGCTGCTCTGGCAGGAGCAGGGTGAGAGGACCCGAGCGCGCGTCGCCTCCTTCCTTCATGTGCCGGTAGATGACGTCAACTTCTTCCGGAACACGAGCGAGGTGATCAACCTCGCGGCGAACAGCGTCAGCTGGCGGGAAGGCGACGAGGTCGTGGTCGCAAGCGACGACTTCCCGTCGGTCCAGTGGCCATGGACGAAGGCCGAGGAGTTCGGCGGCAAACTGGTCCGGGTGGACCCGGTCGCCGAAGAAGAGCGCGAACAGCGGTTGCTCGACGCGCTGAGCTCGAGGACCCGGGTGCTCGCGGTCACCCACGTCCACACCTTGACGGGAACCCGCCTGGACCTCACGCGACTCGGCCGGGCATGCAGGGAGGTGGGCGCGCTCCTCGTTGTCGACGGCATCCAGTCCCTCGGAGCCGTCGAGGTGGATCTCAGCTACGTCGACGTCTACGCGTCGGCGGTGTTCAAGTGGATGCTCTCGGGCTTCGGGACGGGAATCGGCGTGTTCCGCGACCGGGCACGGTCTGATCTCACCCCCGCCTACCGCGGCTATGGGAACGTGCCCCCGAGCACCGCGTTCGAGTACGCCGCACCGAACTACCCGGGCCTCTACGTGCTCGACGCGACGATGGAGTACCTGGAGAACGTCGGCTGGCCGGTTGTCTACGAGCGGGTGGACAGGTTGACCGGTCGGGTCGAAGAGGCGGTCGCCGCGGCCGGGCTCACCCCGTTGGCGCCGGCGCACGCACGGGCGGGCATCGTGAGCCTGCACGTCGCCGACCCGACGGATTGCGTAGAACGGCTGCGGGAGAGAGGGGTCCATGTCACCGAGAGGCTCGGCGTCGTACGGATCTCCCCGCACTTCTACAACACCGACGAGGACATCGACCGCTTCGCCGACGAGCTCGTAGCCGCACTTCGTCCGACCGCGGCTCGCACGCCGTCGGGACACGCGACCGGCAGCTAGCGAGTCCTCAGCCGGGCCTCCAGGGCGTCGCGCATCCCGTCGCCGATGAAGTTGAAGGCGAGCACGGTCAAGAGGATGGCGAGCCCCGCAGGGACGATGAGCCACCAGTAGCCGTCGTAGACGTAGTTCACGCCTGTCGAGAGCATCTGTCCCCAGCTCGCCGCAGGCGGCGGGATGCCGAGGCCGAGGAAGTCCAAGGCTGCCAGCAGCAAGATGGCTGTTGCGACCTGGAAGGTGCCGCTCACGATGACCGTGCCGACGGTGTTCGGGATGATGTGGCGGACGACGGACCAGGATCCTCTCCCACCCGCGAGCCGGACGGCTTCGACGAACTCCCGCTCGCGCAAAGAGAGGGTCTCCGCCCGGACGAGCCGCGCCGTGGTGAGCCAGGAGAGGGCGGCGATGACGAAGATGAGCAGCGCGGTCGAGGGCGTGAACATGGTCGCCAACACGATCACGAGCAGGAGGGCGGGGATCGCAAGGAGTCCGTCGACGATGCGCATCAAGAGTGCGTCGACGATGCCCCCGAAGTACCCGGCGACGGCACCCACGACGGTGCCCACGACCGTGGCCAGCATCGCCGCCGCGACCCCGATGATGAGGGACGTCTGCCCACCCGCCATGAGGCGGCCGAGCACGTCGTAGCCGACCTCGTCGGTGCCGAGCGGGTGGCCCGTCCCCGGCGGGAGGTCGGCCCTGGCGAGATCCGTCGAGATCTGGTTCGTGTGGTAGAGGAGCGGGCCCACGAAGCAGAACAGGACGAGCAGGACGAAAAGCGACGCCCCGACGAGGGCGAGGCGGTTCTCGGAGAACGTCCTCGCCGCCGCGACCAGAGGGCGGGAAGACGAGCTCGGCTCGCCGCCCCACCGGTCGGCGGAGCTCCAGTCGCCGACGGAGACGAGCTCTCCCGCCTCGAGGGTCATCGGTTCACGTACCGGATCCGGGGGTCCGAGATCGCGTAGCAGATGTCCGCGAGCAGGGACCCCACCACGGTCAAGAGGGCGGCCAGCATGGTGACCCCGAGCTCGGTCGGGTAGTCGCGCTTGATCGCCGCTGTCCAGAACAAAAGACCCATCCCGGGGTAGTTGAAGACGGTCTCCACGACGACGGCCCCTGACAGGAGGACGGGCAAGAACAGGCCGAGGATCGTGGCGATCGGTGCCAAGGCGTTCCTGAACACGTGGCGGACGAGCACGCGCGCACGGCCGGCACCCTTGGCGCGGGCCGTCCTCACGTAGTCCTCGACGAGATTGTCGATCGTGGACGACCGCATGTACCTGCTGAAGAGCGCGATGCCTCCCAGCGCAAGGGTGACCATGGGCAGGACGAGGGCCCTGAAGTCGCCCAGGATCTGCCCGAAGCTCGTCCCTTGCGGTCCCTCCGCAGGGAAGAGGTGCACGTTGACGGCGAGGAGGATGATGAGGATGAGCCCGAGGAAGAAGCTCGGGATCGAGTAGAAGGTGAAGCTCGCGAGCGTCGACACCTGGTCGAGCGCCCGGTTGCGCTTCAGCGCCTGCACCATGCCGACGGGGATGCCGACGATGAGGGCGAGCAGCACGGACGAGATGGTCAAGATGAGGGTCTTGGGCAGCCGCTCGCCGATGAGGCTCGCAACGCTCTGGTTCTGCGTGTAGGACCAGCCCAGTGTCCCGCGGAAGAGGTGCCCCATCCAGATGACGTACTGGACGGGGATCGGCCGTGTGAGGCCGTACTCCCGGTTGAAGTTGGCGATCTCCCCGGGGTTCGCCCGGTTGCCGAGGACGGCGCGCGCCGGACCGCCCGGAAGCAGGTGCAGGAGACCGAAGACGACGAGGCTGACGACGATGAGGACCGCCACCGCCTGGAGCAGCCGTCGGACCAGGTATCCCGTCATGGACGCCGGACTCCTTCCCAGGGCTTCACGTACCGGTCCCCGGGGCGAATGTACTGGGCGGAGGGGAGATCATGAGGGCGCCGGTATCGCGTAGCTTGCGGGCTCGACACGCGGACGCGAATCCGGGCTCGAGCTCGTGGACGCGTCAACCGCCAGTTCGGGCCAGCACCGAGAGGATCACCTCGCGGACCACGTCCAGGTCCTCGCCGGTCATCGCCGTCGAGAGCGCCACGAGGCCGCTCCTGGGGCCCACGAGGATGCCCTTGCCATAGAGCTCCCACCACACCTTGTCGAAGTCGTCTGCAAAGAGCCGGAGCAACGAACCCCTGCCCGTCACTTCGATGCCGGCTTCCTCGAGCGCCCCACGGAGGGCATCCCCATGGCGGTTCAGCTGCTCGATGGCCGACGCGTCGTACATGGCCATTGCCACGGAACCGGCTGCCATCGTGACCGGGTTCGCGTTGAAGGTGCCGCCCCAAACGATCGGCTGTTGGAGCTCAGGATCGAAACACGCCAAGATCTCGGGTCGGCCGCCAACCGCACCGACCGGGAACCCGCCGCCGATGCACTTCGCGAGGACCGTCAGGTCCGCTTCGAGCCCGTATTCCGCCTGGAGGCCCGCGAGACCGAGCCGGTAGGTGATGACTTCGTCGACCACCACCAGTGCGCCTGCCGCTTCCGCTTCGCGCCGCACCGTCTCGACGAAAGCCGCTGAGAGGGGTTGCAGCCTCACCCGGCCCGGCATCAGGTCGACCAGGACCGCGGCGATCCGTTCGGCGTGGACGCGGAACGCTTCCACCATGGCGGCTTCGTCGTCCTGGGCGACGGAGAGGGTCGCCTGCTGGACCGCCTCGGGCACGCCCGGCTCCCTGGGTAGAACGACCTGGTCGTAGGTGCCGTGATAGGCGCCTCCGATGCGGACCACGAGGTCGCGTCCCGTGTGCGCCCGCGCGGCTCGGACCGCCATCATCACCGCCTCGCTCCCCGAGTTGGCGAACCGCCACTGCATGGTCCTTCCGAAGCGGTGGGTGAGCAACTCCGCAAATGCGATCTCCGCTTCCGACGGCAGACCGAACGAGGTGCCCTGCCGCATCGCGTCGAGGGCAGCTTGGATCACCCGCGGGTGGGCGTGACCATGGACGAGCGCCGTGCCGTTGTTGTTGCAGTCGATCACGCGGTGACCGTCCACGTCGGTCACGATCGCACCGTCTCCCCGTGCAGCGTAAGGAGGCGCAGGTGACACGTAGGATGAGACGCGGGAGTTGCCTCTCGGCAGTACCCTCGCGCCACGTCGTCTCAGCTCCTCGTTGCGCGCCTCGGAGACGGGCGCGCTGGGAAGCACTTCGGCCATGTTCGTTCCTCTCCTTCGCCCGGACGGTGCCTTCGGCCGCAGGTTGAACGCTGCTCGTCACACGAGCAGCCCCTGCCTCACGACTTGAAGTACCAGTTCTGCGGTGTGATGTACTCCGTGCCGCTCTGGGTGTACCCCCCGAGCCGGTCCGAGACCTCGGTGAGCTGGAGGTCCGGGGTGGGGAATGAAACCTGGATCGCCTGCTGGGTCTCGTAGTTCTCGACGTCGTAGAAGGCGCTCAGCCCCTTCTTCGAGTAGACCTTCGAGTACTCGGCGTCGAGGCTCGGGTTGCAGTAGTTCGAGGGACTCGCCGCCGAATGGCAGATGAAGAGGATGCCGTTGTCGGGCCACCAGTACGGAGCCTCGCTCTCGACTTCTCCGTACCAGGTTGCCTGCCACTTGCATGCGCTCTGAGTCGGAGTGCACGGGCCTGAGACCGCGATGAGTGTGTCCTCCGGCCTGGGGCTCAGGGTGATGTACAGGCCAGCCTTACGCGCCTGGGACTGGAGTGTCTCCATCAACAAGAGGGCCGACTCCTCGCCCGATGGAAAATTGACCGTCAGGGTCAGCTTCTCGCCCTTCGAGATGCCGGCGCCGCAGTCGTGCGCACCGGTGCCCGGCTTCGTGCACGTAGCCGGACCTGTTGCAGGGATCGTCCAGCCGTGGGACGTGAGATCGTGCCGCGCGTTGCCGACGCTGAAGGGGTACGGGTTGGTCTCCTCGTATTTCGTCGCGTACGGCGTCTTCGGCTCGTCCGGGACCGGCCCGTACTGCGGGTACGCGTAACCCCGGTAACCGACCCGGATCCAGGCCTGTTGGTCCACGACGGACTGCAAGGCTTGACGGAAGTAGAGCTGGTGCTCGATCAGCCCGACGGTCGGGTTGTTCCAGTTGACCGCCATGCCTCCGATTGCCCAGGCGAGCCAGGGCTCGAGCGTGTAACCCGACAGCGGGTTGTGTCCTACGGCAGCGCTGTTCGGCTTCGTCGGAGCGTCTGTGAAGGGAAGGTAGCCGACGGTGATCGCCGTCCCGCTCTTGAGCACGTCGTACTCGGCCGCCTCCGAGGTGAAGGTCTTGAGGTCGAAGGCGCTGATCTTCGCCTTGTGGGATCCCGAGTACTTCTTGTTGGGCACGAGTACGACTGTCAGTCCTCCCGGTGAGTACGAGGAGAGGCGGAAAGGCCCGTCGACGACCTGCCAGAGCGGGTTGCTCGCATAGGTCGACGTGTTGGAGGCTTCGTGCTCCAGGTACTTGTAGACGGCTGGGCAGGTCGCTTCCAGTGCGGAAGTCGCGCCGGAGCAGTCCGATTTCTTTCCGGGACCGCTCAAATCCCACGCTGAGGGCATCGGCTGCACGTAGGAGATCTGGTTGTAGGTGAACCATGTCGGGTTCACCGGGCCCTTCAGGTGGAACGTGACGGTGTCGGCCGCTGTGTCGTACGTGGCGGACGCCACGTTTGTGGGGAAATCGCCGGGTATGTACGCCCAGTAGTTTGTCTTCTCGGCCTGCAGGATCCCCATGTAGAAGGCGATGTCGGCAGGCGAGAGCTTCTCGCCGTCGGACCAGGACCAGGGCTTCAGCTTCACGGTGACAACGGTGTCGCTCGCGTTGTACGTCGGCGGGTACGCGAGCGAGTTTGCCTCTGTGAGTTGGAACGCCTTTCCCGTGAAGTAATAGAGCGGCCGGTACATGAGGTACATGAAGTCCTGCACCTCGACGCCGAAATACTGGAAGCTGAAGAACGGCAAGATCATGTCCGGTTCTTGACCAGGCGGAAGTGCGTAGGTGACGGTTCCACCCGAGCGCGCACGGTTGGCGTTGGACGACGCGTTCGCGACGGAGGTCGCCGTGAGGGCCGTGGTGATCGCCAACGACATCAGTGGTAGCGCGACGGTTCTTCGCCATACCGGGTGCGATCCACGGGAGCGACGGGACAGGTTCCGCTGGTGCAAATTGCATCTCATGGTGTGTGTCAACTTGCGGACTCCTCCTTGCGGCGCTGAACGGTGACGGTCGAAGCCGACCTCACTTCCGGTGCGTGGTCTGGCGGATAGCGGTCCGGACCGATGAGCGAGCGGGCTCGCCGGGGCGAAGAGCCGAGTTCACCCTCGGCATCGCCCGGATAACCTTGGGACGTGGCGAAGCGACAGACTCCCGACCTGGCGACGGACGAACATCTTGTGACGGTGCTCGAGGCACTCGGAGACACGACCAGACTGACGATCCTCGAGACCGCCATCGCGCACGGGAGCGTCGCATGCTCGGTCCTTGACGACATGCTCGGGCTCGCGAAGTCGACGATCTCGTACCACACGAAGATCCTGAGCGCAGCCGGCCTCATCCACACGGAGCGCGAAGGGCGATTCTTCCGCTACACGCCGACCACGCTTGCGAACGAAGCGCTCCCTGCCCTCAAAGACCTCGTACGTCGACTGCATACTGCAGACACACGCCCCTGCCTCTAGGGGCTCCGCGCGGCGGGCAGAGGCTGCCACCAGCCTCGTCGGTGACCGGGGGCGACGGGCAGTCAGCAGCGTGCTTCCCCCCTTCTTTTCGAGATTTTTCGAACTAGGGGCGAGTGTAACGACGCACCGAACAGGCGTCAAGGTTGACCAGCCGGGCGGAAAGATCGCCTTGCGCGCCCGGCGTTCCGTGCCCGTCAACCGCGTCACGCCTCGACACGCACTCTTGGCGCGTGCTCTTCAAAGGGCCGTCCACCTACGACCTGAGCGCTGTCTCCAAGGCGTCGACGAAGCGATCGATGTCTTCGTGGGAGTTGTAGAAGTGCGGCGAGACGAGGAGGGGCCCGAGGCCCCCGCTGACGTCCAGTCCACGTTGCTTCATCCCCTCGGCCACCGCGGGTGAGTCGAGCCCACGGATGCACACGATCCCCGCGTGCGCATCGGGCGGCGTCGTCACGTCCACCTGCATCTTGTCCAGGGCGTCAAGCAAGTACGAGGCGAGAGCATCCACCCGATCAAAGATCCGTTCCCAGCCCAGCTCCTCCAGGTAGGCCAAGGTGGCGTCGAGGACGAAGAGGCCGGGATAGTTGGGCGCGGCGTACTCGAAGGTCGTCGTCGGAGAAGGGTTCCCGTAACTCTGAAACGCGGGGTACTCGGCGGACGTACTCGGCGGTGGGTTCCCGTAACTCCGGAACACCGGCGTGAGCATCGACCGGGCCCGCTCGCGGAACACGCCGATCGCGGTCCCGGACCCCGAGAGCAGCCACTTGAACACGGCAGCGCCGTACACGTCGACGTAGGACAAGTCGACCGGCGTGGCGCCGACGGCCTGAATGCCGTCGACGACGAAAAGGGCGCCGGCCTTCCGGCAGGCGCGGCCGAGAAGGTTCAGATCGAGGCGGGTCCCGGTCAAGTAGTGCACATGCGACACCGACATCACCCGCGTCTTCGGAGTCAGGGCGTCGAGCAGACGCTGCTGGCGCTCGTGGCCGTCACCCGGGTCCACCCGTACGACGGTCGCCCCCGCCCTCTCCGCCACGGTCCATGGCACGACGTTGCACGGGAACTCATCCGTCAAGACGATTACTTCGTCGCCGGAATGCCATTCCATGCCGTTGGCGGCGAGGTTGACGACCTCGCTGGTGTTACGGAAGAACCCGACCTCCTTGCCCGGCACGCCGAGCAGTCGTGCGACGCGCTCCCTGGCGCTTGTGGCCGGACGGTGGCGCAGTGACATCGCGTCCGACCTGAAAGAGGCGGCATTCACGTAGTACTGGCCCGCCGCCGCCGCCGCTCCGGGAAACGGCAGACCGACCGCGGCGGTCAGTAGGTACACCCGTCCCTGTCGGTAGGGAAAATCCCCCCGCACACGAGCGAGCCACTCGTCCGTGACCGACTGGGTCATCCGTCCTCCGTCGATTGGAGCTCCCCGTAGCGCTGACCGATTGGTTGATTGTGCACGGTCCTCCCTTCGTCGTCAACCGCCCTCCGCGGCACAGCTTGCGCGTCGCGAGAAGCGTTGACGGGCAAATCGGGTTGCCGCTGACGCGAAGAAGAGGCCCACTGACTCGGGCTGCGCGTCGGACTCTCGTCGCTCCCGTACGCGTAGCATGCGGAACGGCCCTGTGCACCCACGCCGGCGGGTGGCCACCGGCACAGCCGGTAGCATGGTCTTCGTGACGACGGCGAACGGGGGACGCGAGACCGGCACCTTCACCGTGAAGCGCGGCCTCGCCGACATGCTGCGCGGCGGGGTGATCATGGACGTGGTCGACGCCGAGCAGGCGAAGATCGCAGAGGACGCCGGCGCGGTCTCGGTGATGGCGCTCGAG
>JASHUY010000078.1 GCA_030039755.1 Acidimicrobiales bacterium | reverse complement strand
TCGCGATCGTGACGCGCCTTTCCTCGGTCCTCCGACCGGCCAGGGGCGGCTAGGGGTGGGACTTCTCGCGCAACAAGGGCGTCGCTGCGGCGAGAAAAGCGTCGTTCTCCTCTGGCAGTCCGATGGTCACCCGCACGCCGTCCGGTGGGTACGCACGGGCGATGACCCCTTCGGCCTCGAGCTTCCCGGCGAGCTCGGCCGAGGATTCGCCGACCGGCAGCCAGACGAAGTTGCCCTGGCTCGCCGGGACACCGATGCCGGCCTCCCGCAGCCTCGTGCTGACACGTTCCCGTTCCGACGTGGTCAGTTGCAGCCGTGCGGTCTTCTCCTTCGACGCTTCGGGGCTCATCGAGGCGACCGCGCCCGCCTGGGCGAGGCGCGAGACCGAAAAGACGGGTACCAGCCTGGTGAGCACCGCGGCCAGACGCTCCGACGTGACGCAGTAGCCGACCCGAAGTCCCGCCAAGCCCTGCGCCTTGCTGAAGGTGCGGAGCGAGGCGACGTTCTCGTACCCGGCGCGCAACAGCTCCACGCCGTCGGGGACGTCCGGATCGGTCACGAAGTCGACGTAGGCCTCGTCGAAGAGGACGAGCGTGTCAGGCGGGATCCTGTCGAGGAACTGCCGCGCCTCTCCGTTCTTCACGACCGTTCCGGTCGGATTGTTGGGGTTGCAGACGACGACCGCACGGGTCCGCTCGGTCACGGCGTCGGCCATCGCCGCGAGGTCGTGTCGCCAGTCGCGCAGCGGGACCAGGACCGGCCGCCCCCCGAGGATCGCCGTCGCGGTGACCGGAGCCTCGAAGGTGCGCCAAGCGAAGACCACCTCGTCGCCCTCTGCGACGACGCACTGCAGGAGAGGCCCGAAGAGGGCGAGGGTCCCTCCAGCGACCACCACCTGGCTGGCGTCGACGCCGAGATCCTCCGCGATCACGTCCCGTAGCGCCCCCTGGTTCGGATCGGGATAGCGGTTCAGCTCGCCTGCAGCTGCGGAGATGCTCTCGGCCACCCCCGGAAGGAGGGGGAAGGGGCTCTCGTTCGACGAGAGCTTGACGGCGTTCCCGACGGCGACCTGACTGGGACGTCGCCCGGCGCGGTACGAGGGCAGATCCAGGAGGTGGGGACGGATGCGCACCGTCATCTCGCCATCTCCTCCAAGTAATTCCCAGCGGTCGTCGCCACCATGTGCTCCCCTCTGCCTCGCGCCGTCCCGACGGGGTCCTCTCCCCTTGCGACCGCCTCGACCTGGCGAGCCAGGAGGCGCCGCAACATCGTGATGCCCCGGTCGGTGCTCGCAAGATGCTCCTCGGAGTGGAAGGTGATCGGCCCTTGGCCGGCCTGTGCCTCATAGTCTCCCGGCATCTCGCGGTGCTCGGCCTCGGTCAGCTCGGACCAGGGCCTGCCCGCGAACGTGGACTTGGCGGTCCTCAGCTCGTCGGGATCAGCCACCCGGGCGATCGTGTAGATGCGGAAGCTGGTGTCGTCGATCGGGAGGACCCAACTGATCCAGGCTGCGGGGCCGCTCTTCCGCACCCTCGGGTCCGGGACGATGCGGAGGTTCGGCACCATGAGCTCCGAGATGCGGTGGAGATGTCCGCCGTCCTCGAGGTCACGGTCCTGATGCGACCTGATGCCGCGGTCGGTGTACTCGAAGCGGACCTTGGGAAGAGCCGCCAGGCGTTCGTTGAACTGCAGTCCCGAGAAGGTGCCGTGCAGGACCGGGACGTGGAAGGGGTCCATCACGTTCTCGTAGTGCTGCAGCCAGTTGCAGTCCACCACGACCGGCCCGCCGGAGCCGATCGAGGTGTCGTCGCACACGACTTGCTCACCGTCGACCTGTTCCTCGAGAACTTCGTAAAGGGGGAAGTCCGGTCGGTGCTGCGACGGCCCCATGTAGGCGAAGACAAGGCCGTGGTACTCACGCAACGGGTAGCACGGTTGGCGGACGCGGTCACGGTGGAGCCCGCCCTCGGGCTCACAGGGTTGGTCGAGGCACCGGCCCTCGACCGAGAAGAGCCACCCGTGGTAGCAGCACCTGATGCCTTCGTCCTCGACCTTGCCGTAGTAGAGGTCGGCACCACGGTGGGCACATCTCGGGTACACGAGCCCGGCGTGTCCCTGGACGTCGCGGAACAAGACGAGCTCCTCCCCGAGCACCCGTATCTTCCTCGGGGTGGCGCCTGCGTCCTCCGAGGTTGCCACCGGGTGCCAGTAGCGACGGAAGAGCTCCCCCATCGGGGTCCCGCGTCCGACGGCAGTCAGCTCGGAGCGGTAGCTCGGCACCGGCAGGTCGTAGGCGGAGAAGACCTCGGTCACGTTCCCTCTCTCAGCAACCTTCGAGAACAAATCGTATGCGATCCTCGATTAGATCATATGCAGTGCGGTCGCCGCCATCGCAGGTACGGGAGCCGACAACGGCGAACCTCTACCGACCTTCCGACGCGACGGAGAGGAACTCCGTCGAGCCCGCGTCGACCACCGCGGTGCCGCCGTCGACGGTGAGGACGGCCCCGTTGACGTACGAGGCCGCACCCGAGAGGAGCCAGGCGATCGCGGCGGCGACCTCCTCGGCCGCGCCGGGACGACGCTGCGGAACGTGGGAGGTGACACGCCTGTAGGCGAGCTCCCGATCGCTCCCCAGCACCACCATCTCCTCGTCTGCCATCTCGGTCCTCACCCAGCCCGGGCAGACGACGTTGGCGCGGACTCCGCTCGGGCCGTAGTCGACGGCGATGGAGCGCATGAGGGCGATCAGCCCGGCCTTCGACGCGCTGTAGGCGGCCACCGAGGGACCGGTTCGAAGCGCCGCAATCGACGAGACCGCCACGACTCCCCCGCCCGTCCCGACGAGGACGGCAATCGCCGCGCTGCACAAGTAGAAGGCGCCGCTCAGGTTGGTCTCGAGCGTCTCCTGCCATCTGTCGACCGAGAGCTCCCCCACCCGGCCGTACCCGGCGACGCCTGCGTTGAGCACGAGGCTGTCGACGCGCCCGAAGTGCCGGACCACCTCGGAGACGAGCTGCCGGCAGTCGGCGGGGAACCTGACGTCGACGACCAAGGCGAGACCACCGATCTCCTTCGCGACACGCTCGAGCGGGGCCGGACGCCGGCCGCACACGACGACCTGGCTGCCGTCCCCCGCAAGCCGTCGCGCGGTCGCCGCCCCGATGCCGGTGCCGCCCCCAGTTACGATCGCGACGGGACTCTCCACGTCCGAGCGACGATACCAGCGACGTCGAGGGAGAACAGATTGAT
>JASHUY010000077.1 GCA_030039755.1 Acidimicrobiales bacterium | reverse complement strand
CTAGTGCCGCCGCGCAGAAGTCCCTTGAACGTGAGTCACGCCGCCACCTTCGCGTCGTAGACCCACCGAAAGGGCTTCGCGCTCTCGCTGTAGTGGGCGATGAAGGCCATCATCTTGTCGACGAGGTCCTGGCGTGAGCTGAACTCGCCGCGCCGCAGCACCTTTCTCGTGAGGATCGAAAAGAAGCATTCCACCTGGTTGAGCCAGCTCGCATGTTTCGGGGTGTAGTGGACGACGAAGCGGGGGTGCTCGCCGAACCAGGCCGTCGTCGCCTTGGAGGTGTGCGACGAGCCGTTGTCCAACACGACGTGGACCTCCAAGGAGGGATCGATCTTCTCGTCGAGCTCTTCCAAGAAGGAGATGAAGTTCACCGAGTTGTTGCGGGCGATGTCACGGGCCTTCACCGTGCCGGTCTGCACGTCGAGGCAGGCGAGGAGGGAGGCGGTGCCGTGGCGGACGTACTCGAACTCCTGGCGGGCGGGTCGTCCCGGGCGCACGGGCGTCGTCGGGTGCTTGCGCGACTTGGCCTGGATCCCGGTCTTTTCGTCGATCGACAGCACGACGGCGTTCTCGGGAGGTGACAGGTAGAGGCCGCAGACGTCCGCGGCGCGCTCCCAGAACTCGGGGGTGTCACGACGGGTCAGCCAGCCCTCGACCTTGTGCGGCCGGACGTCGTCTTTGGCGAGGATGCGCCCGATCTGGGAGGCCGAGATCGGTACCCCTGCGTCGACCATCGCCTCGTGCAGCTCTGAGTGGCTCCACTGCGCGGAGAACTCGGGGTGCTCGGAGGTCACCTTCGCCATCAGCACGAGGCGGTCGGTCGGCCCGTAGAGCGGCGGACGCCCAGCGCGTGGTGCGTCCTCGAGACCATCGAGGCCGTGGTCACGAAACCGGATCCGCCATTTGCACACCGCCTGGGCCGAGAGCCCGACCTCCCTGGCGATCTGACGCCCACGCACGCCGTCCGCGGCGAGCAGCACCACCCGGGCGCGCTGACGATCGCGGTGCGGGGTCGTCTGGGCGCGCACACGCCGCTCGAGCTCGCAACGTTCTTCGAGGGTCACCTCGAGCGGCTCCACGGTCCACATTGTCGACCTCCTGGGATCGGTGATGTGGACCAGTTCACAATGTTCATGGAACTAATGCGTGGATGCACTAGCGAGAACGCCATCGAGAACAACGTCGATGGCGAAGCGGAACCGCTCGTCGCCATCGCCGGCGACCATCTGCGGCGCGTAGGCGACGATCAGGGGAAAGCGATCAGGCGGTAATCCGGCCAATGCGTTGAAGAGATTGTCGACATGCTCTCGGCGTTCGCTGTCGTTGCTGCCACGAGGACGCCGCACGCGATCATGACGAATCTGCTCAGCCGTCCCGCTCCCGTCCTCGCCCGGACCGTCACGGGGCTGTCGGTGGTCTCTGGCGGTCGCGTCATTCTCGGAATGGGTGCGGGTGGGATGTGGGAGGAGATCGTCGCCCTGGGTGTGCCCCGCTTGTCGCCCGCAGCCCGGATACGAGCGCTGGAAGAGGCGATCATGGTCGTGCGAGCGCTCTCCGGCGGCGGCGACCCGGTCACTTTCGACGGCGAGTTCTACCAAGTCACCGGGTTGGTACCCGCGGCTGCACCAACGCCACCGATCTGGATAGGAGCGCTCGCCCCGAAGGCGCTGGCGGCAACGGGACGTCGGGCGGACGGATGGGTACCAGGACACCTCGCCGACTGGCGCAGCACGACGGTGGCCGAGTCCCGGCCCATCGTCGACGAAGCTGCCGCATCGGTCGGCAGAGAGCCTGCTGATATCGACACCATCTACAACGTGTCGGGGCGCGTCACCCGCGATCCGCTGCCAGGAGCCCGCGACGACGAAGGTCGCTGGATCGGGGGCGGAGTGGTGCAGTGGGTAGAAGAACTGACGTCCGCCGTGCTTGAACACGGCGCCGGTGCCTTCAACTACTTGGTCCCACCCGGCGACAGCATCAGCGACACGACGGTGCATCTCTGGGTACGCGAAGTCGTTCCCGCCGTCCGTGACGCAATCACCAAGCGCTGACCCGTCGGCCGGAGTGTGCCCTATCGGGCTGCAACCCGAAGATTGTGCCCAGTTGTCGGCCACCGGGATCAGCTCATGGTCAACCCGCCGTCGACGGTGATCGCCTGGCCCGTCATGTAGGACGACTCATCTGAAACCAGGTACACGACGATCGGAGCGATCTCGCTGGGGCTCCCCTGGCGAGCAAGCGGCACGGTTCGACGCACCAGCTCAGCGTGGGCCTCCTTCCCGCCCATGGCGTTGATCGCCGGATTGTTGAAGGCGGTATCGGTCCAGCCGGGGCAGACGGAATTGGCGCGCACGTTGTCCTTGGCGAATTCCGTCGCGAGCGCACGGGTGAGCGACATCACGGCAGCTTTCGTGGCGCCGTAGACGCCAGCGCCGATCTTGCCGGCGACCGAGGCCATGTTGACGATCGAGCCGTTGCCCGAGACGCGAAGTGCGGGGAGGGCGTGCTTGGCGCCGAGGAACTGGCCTCGCACGTTGACGGCGAAGGACCGGTCCCAGTCCTCGACCGAGAGCGTCTCCAGACTGCCGACGATCTGCACGGCCGCGAGCTGGCACAACCCATCCAGTCCGCCCAGATCGTCGACCGCGCGGTCGACCATCGTCCGGACCGAGGCCTCATCGCTGACGTCGGCCTTCACGAAACCGGCGCCGAGCTCGGCCGCCGTTGCCTCGCCCTTGGCGGCGTCGATGTCGGCGATGACGACGCGGGCGCCCTCCTCGAGGAACGAGGCGACGCACGCCTTACCAATGTTGTCGACGGCACCGGTGATCAAGATCCGCTTGCCATCCAGCCGATTGCCCATCGCGAACCCCCTGGTCTCGCCGTCTTTGCCGTGCTCTCCACACATTGCACCACTCGGGGGCCCTGGCGTGGTGCCCTCGGCTCTCGAACTGGAGACGGTGGCTTCCCGGTTCCGGCCGCATGTCCGTCGCTCTTCGCGCGTCGCCGCCGCTCTCAGCCTCGTGCGCTGGGAGCAAAGGTTGGACTAGACGGTACAGTAACATAGATTGGACTGGACTGTCTAGTACGATCTCTTGGGAAGGAGGGTTCGATGGTCGCTGCGGGTTCGACAGGCGGAGGTGAAGAGCTGAACGGCGAGGCGGCTCGCCTGTCTCAGAAGGGCCTCCTCATCGCCGAGGCGGCGACGGTGGAGTTCCTGCAGAACGGCTATGTCGGCACGAGCATGGACCAGATTGCCGCGAGGGCGGCCGTGTCCAAGCAGACCGTCTACAACCACTTCTCCGACAAGGAGCAGCTGTTCATCGAGATCGTTCTCCGGGCCGTGGGGGAGTTCAACGAGGGCTACTACGCAGAGATCGGGAAGCTCGTGGACTCTGAGGACCTCGAGCAAGAACTCAGACAGCTCTCACGCCGGCTCCTGGACGCAGTGATGCACCCGAGATTGTTGGCGCTGCGCCGACTCGTGATCGGGGAAGCAGCTCGCTTTCCAAAGCTGGGCCGTGCCTTCTACGAGCGGGGAGCCGACCGGTCCGTCACCGAGCTTTCAAGGGCATTCGAACAGATGGCGTCGCGCGGCATCGTTCGCTGTGACGACCCGCGCCTGGCGGCGAGCCACTTCAACTGGCTCGTGTTGTCCGTCCCGTTGAACGAGGCGATGCTCTGTGGCGAGGATCGACCCTATGGTCCCGAGCAGCTGGAGAAGTTCGCCGACGAGGCGGTGCGCGTGTTCCTCGCGGCCTACCCTCCCAGCAGGACGAAGACCAGGCGCAAGGCCACCACGCGTCCGGCATCGACGTCCGCCGGCCACGCGTGAGATTCGACATCGGGCCCGACATCGGGCCCAAGGAGTCGGGTCTTTCGACGGATCATACTAGACAGTTCAGTCCAACATGGCGGTACCGTATCGTCTAGTCCATTTGCTGCCCCGGGAATCTTTGGGCGGTAAAGGGTAAGAGAGACGACGCCAAGGCAAGGCAAGGCAAGGCGGCGCGTCGTTCGCAGCCGGGACTCCCCGGCGGTCTTCGTGGTCCAGAACTGGTCGAACCTCAGAAACGCGTTGAAAAAAGGTGAACGATGTCCGAATCGTCAGATGGCCGGAATGGCGACAGTGCCGACTTCCTGATCGTGGGCGGCGGGGCGGCGGGGAGTGTCCTCGGCGCGCGGCTGAGCGAGGACTCGTCGGTGCGCGTGCTGCTCCTCGAGGCCGGCCCTGACTACGTGCGTACGCGCGACGTGCCCCAAGAGCTCCTCGATGCCGACGCCGCGAACCTGCCCATGTCGCACGACTGGGGCTATCAGAGCGAGCCAGGAGTTCTCGGGCGTTCGATTCCGGTCCCGCGTGCCAAGGTGATCGGTGGCTGCACGACGCACAACGCCGCCGTCGCAGGACGCGGCATGCCCGAGGACTACGACGAGTGGTCGCGGCTGGGGAACCCGGGGTGGTCGTTCGAGCAGCTGCTCGACGACTTTCGACGCCTCGAGGACGATCACGATGGTGACACCCGTTACCACGGCCGTGGAGGCCCCGTGCCGATTCGGCGAACCGCCGATCGGCTGACCAGCCTCCACAGTTCCTTCATCAGTACGGCCACGGAAAGCGGCTTTCGCCACGTTGAGGACATGAACGGACCCGATCACATCGGTGTCGGAGTCCTCGCCCGCAATGTCGTCGACGGCGTGCGGCAGAACAGCTCGATGACGTACCTCGAGCGGGCGAGGCAGCGTTCCAACCTCAAAGTCCGCGGCGGGGCTGAGGTCGACCGCGTGTTGATCGAACACGGCCGTGCCGCGGGCGTCGTGCTCCTCTCCGGCGAACAGCTGCGCGCCAAGCACGTCGTTCTGAGCGCGGGCGTGTACGGCAGCCCCGCGATCCTGCTCCGCTCGGGGATCGGACCGGCGGATGAGCTGACCGCGCTCGGGATCGATGTGGTGTCGGACGTCCCCGGCGTCGGCGCCAACCTCGCCGAGCAGCCCTTCTACTTCCTGGCGTTCGCGGCGGATCCCTCGAAGCTGACCGAGCTCACGCCGCGGGTGCAGTCGGTCCTCACCGTCGCGGAACCGGGGACCGTGGATCGCCCGTGGCTGAACGTGGTGCCGAACACGTTCGTGCCCGGTGACATGAGCCCGACGGGCGTCGCGTTCGCGATAGGCGTGGCGCTTCTCAAGCCAAGGTCACGGGGCAAGGTGACGCTCGCGTCGCGTGACCCCAAGGTTCCTCCCCGGATCGATCTCAACTTGCTCGACGACGCGTGGGACGTCACCTCGATGGTCGAGGGGATCCGCTTGGTGCGCAGGCTGGCGGGTAGCGAGCCGCTTAGCTCGATGCAGCGGGGTGAGGTATTTCCGGGAACGGCGGTCGGCGACGACGACGACGACGCGCTCACCGAGGCTTTGAGAGCTGGCGTGACCCTGTATGACCACGCCAACGGCACCGTGCGCATGGGTCCTGCAACCGACCTGCAGGCCGTCGTGGACGCGACCGGAGCAGTGCGCGTCGTGGACGGCTTGAGCGTGGTCGATGCGTCGATCATGCCCACACCTCCGTCCAACGTCCCTGCACTGACCGTGATGGCGATAGCAGAAAAGATCTCGCACGACTTGCTGAGCAAGCAAACGACTGAGGACGAGCACATGACAACGTTGGAAAGGATGAGGACATGAGGGCAGTAGCGGTCGAATGCTTCGGTGTCGACAACGTGAGCGTCGCAGACCGCCCGGATCCCACGCCGGGCGAAGGAGAGGTCGTCATCGCAACCGAGGCGGCGACGATCAACCCGGCTGACTTTGGCCTGGTCACCGGCGCGGCCGCCAGTCGATTGCCTTGGGGCGCCGCAGCGCCCTACACGCCGGGGTGGGATCTTGTCGGGCGCGTGGTCGATTGCGGCCTGGGGGTCGACCGCAGCGTGGTCGGGCGGCGGGTGCTCGGGTTCACCAGGTTGTTCGACACCCTGCGCGGCACCCAGGCCTCCCTCGTCGCGCTGCCTGTCGGCAGTGTCGTCGAAGCGGGGGACGGGCTCCCGTCGACACAACTCACCACCGTCGGGTTGAACGGCTTGACGGCGTGGCGCGGGCTTGCGGACCTCAAACTGGCCGAGGGCGAGACCCTCGTGGTCACCGGAGCGGCGGGCGGGGTCGGAGGCTTCGCTGTCGAACTTGCGAGCTCGCGTGGGTTTGAGGTCATTGCCGTAGTGCGCGGCGACGAGAAACAGGACGTGCTCGGCCTCGGCGCGGCGGCAACTGTGAGCGCCGACGACGCCGAGCTCGGGACGGCCGTCCGGGCCGTTGTGCCGGGAGGCGCCGATGCCCTTCTCGACACCGCGTCGATTGCCGCCGCTTCGCTCGCTGCCGTTCGCGACCGCGGCAAATACGCGACGACGACGGTGCTTCCCGCTCCGGAGCGCGGAATAGACGTCGTCAAATCTGAAGTCCGCTTGGACGCCGAGGCGCTCACGACCTTGGTCGAGATGGCGACGTCCGGCCGATTGCACACCCCCGTCGTCAAGACCTTCGAGGTCGAGGATGTCCAAGCGGCGTACAAGGCGTTCGCCGAACGGACCGGCCGAGGTCGCATCGTGCTCAAGTTCCCAGCCGACTGACGTTCCAACGAAGAGCTACTCCCGCGAGCTCCAAGGGTCGGCGGCGTTCAAGGTCTGGGCAATGTGCGGTCTGCCTCGAGCCTCCTGGCGATGACGGCATCGACACTGAGCCTGCCGCCACCTAGGAGTGCGACGACCAGCGCGAGGACGGCGAGGGCGAGGTTGAGTTGGTAACCGGGGGGCGTCGTCACGGAGTCGATCCCGGTCGCCCACGTGACCGTGATCATGGCGATCACCATGTCCCCGAAGAGGGCGATCCCTGCGAGCCGGACGCCGAGGCCGAGCGCGACGGCAACTCCGCCCCCAAACTCGATCACGCCCGCTACCACGGCGAAGAACCCTCCCGGGTGCAGGTGCGCGACGTCGTCGAAGTAGAGCGCCGTCCGGTGGATACCGGGGCCGTTGAAGGCGGCGAACAGCTTCCCGGCTCCGTAGTAGATGAAGATCCAGGCAAGGGCGACCCGCGTCACGACCACGGCCAAGTCGGTGGGAACCGCGGTCGTACGCGGCTTGAACAGCAGGCGCAGCGCGCGGCGCCCGTTGCGCTGCACGACAGGCCGTGGAATGGTGACCGTCACCGTGAGGACCGTCGCTCGGGTGCGACGACCTCCGATCGGACCGACGGCAGGTCGACCGACACTGACATCGAACGGAACGGGCCCAAGAGCTGCGCTACGAAGACGGCGAGATGTCGGGTGCGCGGACCCACCTGTTCCACCCTGAGGGGTCGTCCAGGGAGCCCCGTGTCGATCCGGACCGTCTCTGCAGAGGGGAACACCGCCCGCTGCGAGAGCTGATCCCAGATCGTGAAGACGAAGCCGAGGTTGACGTCCTGTGCTCCCTCCAGGCGGTGGTGGATCCGGTGATAGTTCGGGCTGACGAGGACCCGACGCAGTGGTCCGAACCCCACATTCGTGTTGGAGTGGGCAAACGCGACGACGCCACCGTAGACGACCAGGAGCGTGATCGAGACCGCACCATTGGCGAGGAGGACGATCCCTGGTAGGAGGGAGACGAGGTACGAGACGTGGATGAGCGGGTGCGTACGGAAGACGGTGAGCACGTTCAAGTCTTCTTGTGAGTGGTGCAGCTCGTGGAACCGCCAGAGCATCCGGTTCCTGTGGTTGGCAAGGTGGACGAGCCAGTTGCAGCCGTCCATGGCCACGAAGATCGCCGCGATCGTCACGATCCGCGGCACGAGTCGCATATGTGGGAGCTCGATCCACGGGAACGTCCGGCGGACGACCTCTTGGAACGAGAGGGTGAGCGCCGTGATGAGCACCACGCCCACGGTCGTGTGCAGCACGGCGAACATCACGTCGTGGCGATGGCCGCGGGCGACGAGCGCCCGCCGCTGCGCCGGGCGTAGCCGCTCCACGACAAGGATCACTCCGAGGATCGAAAGGCTGACCGGTCCCGCGACGACGAGATGGAGGTCGGCGACCGAGCCAGAGAAGTCCGCACCACCCCACTGCGTAGCCCAGCCGACTCCGATCAGCGCCGCGCCGATTGCCGCGATCACGAATGCAGGGATGTACACGGCTGAAGAGAGGAACGTCCACACGCGACGCGCGTCGGGTCTGGCGACCGGGCCCTTCGCCACCGACCGGCTGCCGGTGACCAAGCCGGGCGTTGACGCCGCCACTAGAACGAGACCCCTCCCGTCCCGGCGGTCGACCCTGATGTCGATCCCGAGCTGGGGTGCGACTTCGACAGGTAGACCGGCGACCATTTTCCCCATGTGTCGGTCAAGTCGCCCTTCACCTGACCGGGTGCGGTGTCGCGGTAGTACCAGTACAGGAGGTGGCCGCCGTAGGTCACCTGGAGCCCGACGCCGTGCACCGACTTGGTCCCGAGCTTCGACGCCTTCACCCCGTGCCCTGCGTGAGGGTGCTTCACCCCGGCCGGGAGGACGACCGGTGGCCAGTACTTCCAGCACTTGGCTTTGCAGGGCCTCGAGTTCGGTTCCAGCGTGTAGACGGTGTCCCCATCCGCAAGGACCTTCCCGAATTTGGCCGTCTTCACGACCGTGAACTTGGATCCGTGGACGGTCGACGCCCCCACGGGGCCGAGCGACACCACGGACGCGCACAGAGCTCCGACTGCCGCAGCAACGATGGCCACATACCCGCCTCTCGCCAAAGACGGCGGCTTGCTCGCCTCTGCTTTCTCCACGTCACACCTCCTCGTCGTGGCGCTCGCCGGTCGAGGACCGCGCGGGCACCGTGGTGCGATCTTCATTTCGTCGCCGCCCCGCCCTGCTAGTAGTTGTAACCCGGTGTCGTGGTGGTCGTGGTGCTCGTCGGTGGCGGCGACACGGCTGCGAACGGGGAATGGCCGGCCGGCCCGATGATCGCAAACTCCCCTCCGAATACTTTGCGCATCTGGGCGTTCGCCTGACCGGGTGCCTTGTCCTCGATGAAGGTGTACAGGGGCCAGTGGTTGTACGTGACTTGCAGCTTGCCGGTGGACGTCTTCACGACACCGAGCAATCCCTTGACCACTCCCTTCCCCGCGGTCGGCGCGTGTGCCGTGAGAAGCGGCGGATAGTATTTGGCGCAGGTTCCGACGCACTTCGGCGTCTTTTGCGCGTCCAAGCTGAACACGTACAAGGTCCGCCCGGCCTCAGTGACGAGGGCCTCGCCGGCGGGGAGCTTCGCCACGTGCACGGTGCCGGTTGTCGCCGTCGAGCCCGCTGCCGACGCGACCGAGCCGCCCCAACCGGCGATCGAGCCGAGCGCCAGGATCGACGCCACCCCCGCCGCCCCCGCCGCGGATGGCAGACTACGTAAGAACTTGCGGTACATGTGCGCCTCCCTGGCCATGTCGATTCGCTCGTCCGATTCGCTCGTCCGAGACGAAGGGTCCGAGACAGGTTCTTGTACGTCCCGCGGTGTCGATCGGATTGCGGTCGGCGGACAAGCCTCGACGACCTCGTGGACCTGGCGACCCAAACAAGACCCGGAAAGTTCGTCACGACAGTGAACCGTTTGGCACGGCGATCCGTAATTACCGTGTCAGCCGCTTCTCGGTAGTTGGACGATGGAGGTTTCGCATGCCTGTACCCCTGGCCAGCCCGGCACCGTCGAGGCTGCGCTCGCCGCTCGGGCGACTCGCTGCGTGCTTGGCGCTTGCCGGCGCAGTCACCGCCTTCACCGGCACCGCCGTCTTGGCCGCTCCCGCTGCGTCGCAAAGCACCCCTGACCAAATCACGTCCGTCAACGTGCCGAAGTCGGTGAGTGAGCACGGCATCGTCGGCGGCGAGTCGATGACGGTCACCGTCTACTTCGACGTGCCGACCCCCGCCGCCACGACGGTGACCTTGAAGAACTTCAAACCGGCGGTGGCCAGCTTTCCGGCCACGATCGTCGTAGCCGCAGGCAACACCACGGCGACCTTCACCGTCACCACGAGCCCGGTTTCGACCCCTACGACGGACTCGATCGTCGCCAACGACGCGAAGTCCTCCGCCTTCGAGACCGGAGTGCAATTCACCGTGGAGCCCTGAGCCGGCTGGGCTCGACACCGAGGTTGCAGAGCCTGGCCGGGAGCAGGCGTCCCCGGCTGCAGCGCGAACCGGCGGGCCCCTTCCCCTTTCGGCGGGCCGGTCCCACCTCGGTCCGCGACGTCGCCAGGGATCGGTGAATCCGTTTCCTTCTCCGGTGCGTACTAACTGTGGGTAGGCTCGTCAGCCGGAGGGGTCGAGAAGGGGGTGGGTTTGATGGCAGCTCCGTTTGCCTTTCGGCACGTCGTGGTCGTCGGTGGGATGGTGCTGGCGCTCGGCGCCGCGCTCGGGCTCGGAAGCGTCGGCGCGCTGGAGGTGATCGGCGCTCCGGCGGCCGGGGCGACCTCCTCGACGCTCTACGTCTCGACAAGCGGGAACGGGACGACACCTTCCGCGGGCTGCACCACCGGGTACGCCACGATCCAGGACGCGGTGACCGAGGCCGTCTCGGGCGACACGATCGACGTCTGTCCGGGCACCTACCCCGAACAGGTCGAGATCACGAAGAGCGACCTGAAGATCGTCGGCTCAGGCTCGAGCGGGGTCGACGCGACCGTCGTCGAGCCGACACTCAATAATACGATAGCACCCTTCGATTTCACAGATACAAACTTCCCGCTCGGGTTCACGCCGTACAAAGTGGTGCCGATCATCTACGTCACACCGGACGAGACGGGCGTCACGCTGTCGGACCTCCAGGTCAACGCCGACGACTCAGAAGAGGAGGATCCCGGCTACCTGTTCGGCATCTACTACGCCGCCACATCTTCGGGCGACATCACAGACGTGACCTACACCGGCACACCCACGACGGCCCATTCCGGCGGCTCGCAGAACACCGCCATCTTCGCCGACTACGGCACGACGATGAGCATCACCAACTCGCACGTGAGCGAGTTCTACAAAGAAGGGATCGTCTGCGCCGGCGATTGCACGATCACGGGGAACACAGTGACCGGCGTCGGCCCGACCGGGGTCGACGTGGGCCCGATTTCGTCGGGTGAGTTCGGTATCGGCATGTACGAGGGCGCGACGGGGACCGTCAGCGACAACACGGTGAGCGACGACGACTACGTCTCGCAATCCGACATCGCCACCGGGATACGCGTCGCCGAAGCGAGCAACGTGTCGGTCACCGACAACACGCTCACCGACGACAACGTCGGGATCTCCGTCCAGAGCCTTGGGAAGGACGACGGAGTCACATCTACAGCGGCGAAAGTGAGCGGCGTCACCGTCACCGACAACACCATCGACTACAACTCGACGTACACGACAGGCGCGGACGGGACCTTGGACAACGCGGATGGCACCCAGGGCATCGTGGTCGCGTCGTACGCCGGCCCGCACCCGTCGTCGGTGAGCGCGGTCGTCGAGGACAACACGCTCGACGGTCCGGGCTTCGACGACTCGTCGGTGACGCCCGACGTGACCGACACGGGCCTGCAGGTCGGAGATCAGAATGCGACACCCGGGTCGCAGTTCGCCACCGTCGGTGGCGCGCTCTCGGTCACCGCGGCCGGCAACACCTTCAGCGGCTGGACGGCCGACGCCACGGTTCTCGGCACCAACGACGGGTCCGCCACCGCCGACCTGGAGCTCAACAACTTCGAAGGCGCCTCGGAGTTCGGGGTGGACAATCTCTCGGGGACCGCGGACTCCGAGGGCTCCGGAGGGACGGGGACCACGACAGCGGTCACCGTCGACGCCACGAGCAACTGGTGGGGTTGCACCACCGGCCCCAGCACCACCTCGCCATGCGTGGCGGCGTCGAGCGGCGTCGACGACGCGCCGGTCCTGGCCTCGGCCGTGGTGTCCGGGGTGTCGAGCAGCGGCACCGCGACCGCGACCAACGCCGGTACCACGGTGACGGCCAGCGGGAACGGTGTCGTGAACCTGGGCCAGTACAGCGGGAACCCCGAGGCGAGCGCGCTGGAGTCGACAACCGGCGTCTACTTCGACGTGAACCTGTCGCCGGGCAACACCTTCACCGG
>JASHUY010000013.1 GCA_030039755.1 Acidimicrobiales bacterium | reverse complement strand
CCGCGGGAAGGCCAACGAGCCGTCGTACGTGCCGCTCGTCGGCGCGACGGTCGCCGAGGTGAAAGGGGTCGATGCCGCGGCCGTCGCCCTGGCCTCGAGCGCGACGGCGGCTCAGGTGTTCGGCCTGTGAGTCTCGGTGCGGCCGACGTACGGCGGCTGCTGGACGAGCACGGGCTCCGGCCGAGCAGGGCACTCGGCCAGCACTTCGTCGTCGACCCGAACACGATCCGGCGTATCGTCCGCCTGGCCGGGGTCGACGCGTCGTCACGGGTCGTGGAGGTCGGTGCGGGCCTCGGCTCCCTCACGCTCGCGCTCGCCGGTGCCGCTTCGGAGGTGGTGGCCGTCGAGTTGGACCGTCACCTCGTTCCCGTGCTGCGCTCGATCCTGGTCGGGCACCCGAACGTACGCGTCGTGGAGGACGACGGGCTCCGCCTCGACTGGCAGCGACTGCTCGGGAACCCCGGACCGTGGAAGCTCGTCGCCAACCTCCCGTACAACGTCGCGACGCCGATCGTGCTGCGCGTGCTCGAAGAGGTGCCGGCGGTGCACTCGATGCTCGTCATGGTCCAGCGCGAGGTCGGGGAGCGGCTCGCCGCCCGGCCGGGCGAGCGTTCCTACGGGGCGGTATCGGTGAAGGTCGACTACTGGGCGTCGGCCGCGGTGGTGGGTGTGGTGCCGCCCACGGTGTTCGTGCCGCGGCCGACCGTGGAGTCCGCGCTCGTGCGCATCGACCGCCGCGACGCGGTCGCGGTGGCGCCCGGGCTCGCGTCCTACGAACGGCTCTCCACGGTCGTGAACGCGGGGTTCGGGCAGCGACGCAAGATGCTGCGCCGGTCGCTCGCAGGGGTGGTCGCGCCGGAAGCCTTCGACGCGGCCGGCGTCGCGCCCACGGCCCGCGCGGAAGAGCTCGACGTCGCGCAGTGGGGGATGCTGGCGGGGGCGGCCGGCGCCGCCGGGACCGGCGCCACCGGACCGCGCCCCCACCGGCCGTGACCGGCGGTCGCGCCGTGCTCGTCGCGCCGGCGAAGCTCACGGTCTCCCTCGAGGTGGTCGCCCGGCGTCCTGACGGCTACCACGACATCGAAGCCGAGATGGTCGCGGTGGACCTCTTCGACCGGCTGGTCGTCGACCCCGACGGCACCGGGGTCGAGATCGTCGCGGAACCGGGCGCGCGCGCCGAGCACCTCACGCCCGGTCCGGAGAACCTCGTCTCACGCGCGCTCGTGGCGGTGGGGCGCACCGCCGCCGTACGGGTGGAGAAGCGCATCCCCCTCTGCGGCGGCCTCGGGGGCGGCTCCACCGACGCCGCCGCGATCCTGCGGTGGGCCGGCGCCGACGACCTCGACGTCGCGGCGGAGCTCGGAGGCGACGTGCCGTTCTGCGTGCGCGGAGGCCGCGCGTTCGTCGAGGGGATCGGCGAGCGCGTGACGCCGCTCCCCTACGAGGCCCGGTCCTTCGTGCTCCTCGTCCCCCCCTTCGGGGTGGACACGGCCGAGGCGTACCGACGGTGGGACGACCGCGAGCCTGACGGAGCCGGCGCGCGTCGGAGCGACCATGACCGCAACGGGCTCACGCAGGCCGCGCTCGCGGTCGAGCCGCGTCTGGCGGCGTGGCGTGACCTGCTCGGCGACACGACCGGGAGGACGCCCTCGCTCGCAGGGAGCGGTTCGACCTGGTTCGTCGAAGGTACGGCCGAGGAGCTCGGAGTCGCCGGCTGCGACCTCCTCGTCCGCGGGCGCGAAGAGGGGCGCCTCATCCCGGTCCACACGGTCCCGGCAGGATGGGCCGGTCCGGGGCCGGACGGCGCCCCTTCGGAATAGCTCCGGCTACTTCGCCGCGCTCAGCCGCCCACCCGCCGGCGCGCAGTCGCCCGGGTCACTTGCCCGCGCGGCGCTGCCAGCGCGTCGCCTTCAGCATCTTCTTGTGCTTCTTCTTCCGCATTCTCTTGCGGCGCTTCTTGATGAGACTTCCCATGGCTCGGGGCAGGTTACAGGGCCGGCGGGCTACCCGCCACGTCGCTGGTGCGCGGCTGAGGGTCCGTCGAGGGGACGCCGCTACGTGCGGCGGCGCATCGGCCGTGTCGTGCGCACCGGGATCGGCACCACCACAGGCCGCGGCGCGCGTCTTGCCGTGCCCACGACGCCTCCGATGATCTCGGAGGCGCCCTCGACGATGCGGCGCCAGATGCGCCCGTGCCGACGACCCCGCGCATCCCCCGTGCGATCGTCGCCGTGCCTTTCCCTCTCGGGTCCTGCCGTCCTTCGCCTCACCATGGTGACCGCCTCATTCGCTCACAGTTCTACGTCAATTCTCGTGCCGGCACGAAGCCCGCCGCCCCGTCGGTCACTCGTCGTCGCTCGCGTCGGGGTCGCCGGACGCGGGCGGCGGCGCCGTGGGCAGCTCGAACCTGAAGATGGCACCCCCTCCGGGCGGCAGCCCGGCCCACACGGACCCGCCCTCGGCCTCGGCCACCTGGGCCACGATGGCGAGGCCGAGCCCCGAGCCCGGCAACCCGCGGGCGGCCGGTGCGCGGTAGAAGCGGTCGAAGACGTAGGGAAGGTCCTCTTCGGCGATGCCCGGACCGTGGTCCCGGACCGTCACGACGCCACCGTGGCACGTCACCTCCACGACGCCGTGATCCGGGCTCCACTTGAGCGCGTTGTCCAGCAGGTTGCCGATCGCTCGGTCGATCCTGTCGCGCTGCCCGCGTACCCACGTGGGGGTCGACGAGAGGCTGAAGTTCACCTCGCGGGGGCGTCCGTGCGTGGTCGCCACCGCGACGGCGTCCGTGACCAGGCTGTCGAGCCGGAAGACGCGGGGCGGGGTCGGCCGCTGTTCGCCGCGTGCGAGCTCCGAGAGGTCCCCGACGAGCGCGGTGAGCTCACCCATCTGGGTGAGCAGGTCGTCCACGAGCACCTCGCGCTCGTAGGGCGAGAGCTGGTCGAGGCGGCGGACGACCTCGAGGTTCGTCCGCAGGCTCGTGAGCGGGGTGCGCAGCTCGTGCCCCGCGTCGAGCACGAGTTGGCGCTGCGCGTCCTGGGAACGTTGGAGCGCGCTCAGCAGGTGGTTGAAGGCGCGACGGAGCCGGCCGAGCTCGTCGGGGCCGCCGGGTTCGAGGCGTTGGCTCACGTCGGTCGTCGCGGCCACCTCCTCCACGGCCGCGGTCAGCTCGTCGAGGGGCACCAGCGCAGCGTGGCTCACGAGCCACGCGAGCAGGAGCGCGAACGCGATGCCGAGGAGCGCGACGACGACGAGGATGAAACCGAGATGCGCGAGCTGGCTGTCGACACCCGCGAGCGGGAGGACCACTTGCAGCGCGGCACGCGTCGTGCCCGCGAAGACCCCCCCTGTGACCACTCTGACCGTCCCGGCGCTCGTCACCAGTTCCCGGTAGTCCGCCCCTGCGATGGTCACGTTGGCGTAGTACGCGGGCGACGTGCCCGCGGCCACCGCCCTCGCGTCGGGGGACACGGGGATCCCACCGTCGTTGATCACCGCGCCGGATGGAGTCACGAACTGGTAGACGCGGTAACCGGTCTGACCGAGCCCACGTGGGAGCTGGCCTGTGTGCGCCTGGATGGCCTGCGCGTCGGCCTGCAACGTGCCGTCCATCGATCCGAGCAGGGAGTTGCGCGCCGCGAAGTAGCTCGCTGCCGCGGCGGCGAGGATCGCGACGACCACGGCGATCGTGGCGACCAGCACGAGCCTGCTCCGGAACGTCACGGTTCGCGAAGTACGTATCCCACACCACGTACGGTGTGCAGGAGCCTGGGCTCGTTCCCCGCCTCGGTCTTGCGGCGGAGGTAGCCGACGTAGACGGCGAGCGAGTTGGTCCCGGAGTCGAACGTGTAACCCCACACGCGGTCCAAGATGACCTCGCGCGTGAGCACCTGGCGGGGGTGGCGAAGGAACAGTTCCAGGAGGTCGAACTCGATGCGGGTGAGGGTGAAGACGCGCTCTGCGCGTCGCGCCTCGCGCGTGCCGAGGTCGAGGGTCAAGTCGGCGAAGCGCAACGACTCGCCGCTGTCAGCCGGCCGGCGGCGCAGGAGTGCGCGCAGGCGTGCTTCGAGCTCTGCGAGGGCGAACGGCTTCACGACGTAATCGTCCGCACCGGCGTCCAGACCGAGGACGCGGTCGTGGACCGCGTCGCGCGCGGTGAGCATCAGCACCGGCGTGTCGTCGCCGGCGTCCCGCATCCGTCTGGCGACCTCGAGGCCGTCCATGCCGGGGAGCCCGAGGTCGAGGACGACCGCGTCCGGGGGCTCGACCGCGAGCGACGTCAAGGCCGTCTCGCCGTCGGCCACGGACGTGACCTCGTAACCGTCGAGACGGAGCGCGCGGTCGAGCGCCGCCCGCACGCCGGGGTCGTCGTCGACCACGAGGATCCGCATCTTCGCCGCCTCCTTTCAGCCACGGCGGCTCGGCCTCATGGGCCGTAACGGCGTTGCTGCAGGGACATTACCGTTGCATCGGATCGGCTGAAGTCCGAGCTCGTGCGATCTTCGGAACTTCTTAGCGGACGGTCGCGGGCGGCCCGAGCTGGTTGAATGGAGGGCGGTGCTAGCTATTCCGGGGTAGTTCAATCGGCAGAACGTCGGCCTTTGGAGCCGGATGTTGGAGGTTCGAGCCCTCCCCCCGGAACCCGTCCGTCCCGACACTCGACGAAGGCGCGATGCCGCGTCCACTCTTGCGGAGCACCGACGCTCAGCTGCCGGACTTCGCGCGCGCGAGCAGCCGGGGCACGTCGAACCACGCCCACACGCCGCCGGTCTCGACCGGTCGTCCGAGCGCGGCGGTGACGTAGCCGATCACCGTCTGCGGGTGCAGACCGAGGTCGTCGACCACCACCGCGTCCACGTGATATCGACGCAGGAAGGTCCTGAGCGCGGAGACGGTCCTTGCGTCGACCGGCGGTGTCGGCGTGCCCGGTTTCGTCCCCAGCCGCGCTCTGGCGAGCGTCGGTGTGTACGCGTCCGCCAAGAGCTGTTCGACCACCCGGGGAGCGAGCGGCGTGGGCGTCGAGACGCCGGTGCGCCCCGGGCCGTCCGGGACGAGCGCGTCGGCGCCGAACACCTTGAAGCGCATCCCGGTCTCCGCCTGGAACGTGAGGTTCCACTCGGCGTCGGGGACGAGCACGTAGGGGTACGTGAGCACCGCGGCGCCCTGCGGGATCCGGTCGACGGCGACGGAGGCGAAGAACCGGGGCGAGGACGTGGGACCGGGAGGGTACGCCTCTTTCGGCAGCAGGGGGAGGAGCGCCACGATGGCGACGATCACCGCCGCGCCGAGCGGAGCGAGGCGGCTCGACCAGTCCGACAGCCACCGCGGCCCGGACGCGCGCAGGCGCAGGGGGTCCCAGGCGCGCGACCCCAGGCGTGCCGCCATCTCGTCGAGCCCGATGGCGAGTGCGGCCGAAGCCGCCATCTGGAGGAAGAGGGAGAAGCGCACGTCGAGGATGCCCTTCACGAGCGGGAGGTGCTCGAGGACCCAAGCCGGGAGGGGCACGCCGGTGTGGTGTCCGTCCACGACGAGTTGCGGTCCGAGGGCGAGGATCCCCGCGATCACCGCCATGGCGACGAAGAACAGCAGCGCGCGCCGGCGGCGGAAGATCCACGCGAGGACGACGAGCACGAGGATGAGCGGGATGCCGAGGTACATCCCGTTCTCGTTCGGGTTGTGGCCGACGAACGCGTCGCCGTGCGCGGCCAGGCCGGCCGGCGCGAGGAGCTGGTTCGAGGTGGGCACCACGGGGCCGAGCAGGTCGCCGGGGAAGCCCGCGAGGAATCCCAGCGGGTGCGGCGGGCCGACGACGTGCTGCGGCCCGTGCAGCTCGAACCACACCGGGTAGGCGAGCGCCGCCGCGCAGACGACCGCGCAGACGGTCGCGGCGACCAGCACGTGCGGGAGGCGGGACCGTGCGGTGCGCGGGGAGACGAGAGCCAGGAGGACGGCGCCGCACGCCCCGATCACCGCGGTCATCGCGAGGACCTCGGGGGAGATGAAGTACTCGAGCACCAGCAGCACCCCGAGCAGGAGCCCGTCGCGGACCGCGCGGTGGCGCTGCACGACCAGGATCTCGTGCAGGAGCAGGAGGACGATCGGCGGGATGAACACCGCGACGAGGAAGAGGTGGCCGCTCCCCTCCCCGATCATGTAGGGCGAGAAGCCGTAGAGGAGACCGCCGGCGAACGCGGCGAACCACGAGCGCACCCAACGACGCAGCGCCAGGCACATCGCCAGCGCGGACGTCGCGAC
>JASHUY010000076.1 GCA_030039755.1 Acidimicrobiales bacterium | reverse complement strand
ATCGCGCTCGACGCGAACCACAGCCCGTTCGTCTCGACGACGAGCCCGCTTCGGACGAGGCGTCGGAGGTCGTTGCGATCGACGCCGGTGGGAGGAGGCGGGTCGAACGGCGTCGTCCGGAGGAGGGCGAGGAACGGGTGGTCGAGCAGGTCCGAGTCGACGCCGGCTGTGGTGCCCTCGACCTCACCCGGGGTGTCGCCCCGCCCCGCGTCCGGCCCCTCGACCGCCGCGGGCCGACCTGCCGGCACGCCACCGGGGTGTTCGTGCCCGCGTCCTGCGCGCGCGATGCCGTGCGACACCGTGAGGTCGGCGAGCGTCGCGACGACGGCCCGCTCGCGCTCGTCGAAGACGGAGAGATCCAGCCCCGACAGGCCGGCCTCGCGAACGCGCGCGGAGACCTGCGAACGTGCGCGCTCCAACGCCGCCGCGTCGACGACCCAACGTCCCAGCGTCGGCGTCGCCGGCGAACCGGTCAGCCGCTCCAGTTCGTCTGCTTCCACCCACCCCCGCTCTGCGACCACCCGGGCGGCGGAGATGCTCGGTTCGGCTTTCGACACGGGGCGGACGGGGGCGACGTCGAGCAGCGTTCCTCCGCCGACCACCTGTTTGCGGCCGGCATCGCGCAGCACGAACCGGTCGCCCGGGGCCAGCGGCAGCGGGGCGGTGAGCCACAGGCGCACCTTCCCGCTCGACCCCGGGGCGATCTCGCCGCCCTGCCCGATGACCCGCAATCGGATCGCCTGTTCTCCCGTCCCGAGGTGCGCGAGGTAGGCACCGCGTGCGGACACCGGGTGATCGAGCCCTGGTCCCGTGGTGAGCTCGGCGTCCGCGACACTGCAACGGTGCCATTGACCTGCGCGGAGCAGCGCACTGCCCCGGGCCGCCGCGTGGCGGTCCACGCCGGCGAGGTTCACCGCGAGGCGGCGTCCGGGATCGGCGGACGTGAGGCGCCGGCCGTAGCTCTCGAGACCGCGGACGCGCACCTGTAGGGGGGCGGCCGTCGCGGACGAGACGATGTCCAGGTGGTCGCCGACGGCGATCGTGCCGCCTGCGAGCGTGCCCGTGACGACGGCCCCGGCGCCGCGGATCGCGAACGAGCGGTCGATCCACAGCCGTGGGCGACCGTGGTCAGGTGCCGGTGGCACCGTGGCGATCATGGCGTCGAGGACCTCTCGCAGACCTCGTGGGCCGTCGAGCCCGACCCCCCCGGGCACGTCCACCGCGATCACCGGCGCGCCGTCGAGGAAGGTTCCCCCGACTCGCAGCGCGATCTCCTCGCGGACTTCGTCGAGTCGATCGGCGTCGACCGACGCCGAGTGCGTGAGCACCACCACGCCGTGCCGCACGCCGACGGTGTCGAGGATGCGCAGGTGGTCTTCGGTCTGCGGCTTCCATCCCTCCGTCGCGGCGACCACGAAGAGGCACGCGTCGACCGCCCCGACCCCGGCCACCATGTTCTTCAGGAAGCGCACGTGGCCCGGCACGTCGACGACACCCACCTCGATCCCCGACGGAAGGACCGCGGAGGCGAAACCGAGATCGATGGTGAGGCCCCGCCGCCGCTCCTCCTCCAGCCGGTCGGGGTGCGTACCCGTCAGCCACTCGACGAGGGTCGACTTGCCGTGGTCGACATGGCCGGCCGTGACGACCACGCGCGACGGGGGTGCCGAGCCCCCGGAGGTGTCGGGCGCGCCCTGTGCCGCCGGGCGCGCCATCAGTCGGGAACCTCCGGCCGGATCCGCTTGTTCGGGTGGAACACGGTGCGGTCGAGCGTCACACGGTCGCCGTCGACGGCCGTGACGGTCGCGTCGACGTCGCGCAGGTCGGCATCCCGGAGGTGGAGGAGCTCGGTCACCGTCGCAGCGCGCTTCCTTCGGGACGGGAGCACACCTTTGACGTCAGGGGGTCACACACGATGCACATCGGTCCCGGCAACACTACCGACCTGGGGAAAGACCGCAGTCGCCGCCCGGCGACGCTACGAGGGCGCCGTCGTCCGGGTCGCTCCGACATCTGTCGAGCCGAACACCGCCGACACGTGGAGCGTGCCGCCGTTGCACGCCATCACGGCGGGTGACACCGACACCGCCACATCAGCGGTGTTTGTCGGAGGGGTGATCTCGACGGCTGTGCCCGTCGAGCAGGGAGGGGTCACGTCGGAGTACCCGACGTTGAAGTACGCCGTCGCCCCGGGAGCGAGCTTCACCGTGGACGGCTCGATGTTCTCGAAGGCCAAGCCGCCGCCACGCACGACGTTCGTCGACTCCGCGGCGGCACCCGGCCCGAGGAGCAGCAGCCCCGGGTAGCCGTGGAGGATGCACGGCGTCGAAGAGGTGTTGGTGAGGGAGAACGTTCGTTCGCTGGTGCCCGCCGCCGCAGCACCTCCCGACTGGGCGACGTGGAGCCGGGTCACCGTGCAGATCGCCGACGCCACCGTCGTGGAAGGAGCCGAGGTCGTCACCGGGGGGGCGGTCGTGGTCGTCCTCGTGGTCGTCGTGGTGGAGGAGGCCGTGGTCGTCGGGGCCGTCTCGCGCCCTGCGAAGAATGCGCCGACGCCGACAGCCACCACGACGACGGCGACCACCAGGACTTTGTAGAACCTGACCATGCGGCGCCTTTCCGTCTCTGAACCCGGGCTGGTAGCTCCGGCCCACGGCGGCGCGAGTCGAGCTGATCCGCCGCTCCACGACCGGCGCACCCAAGCGTAGGTGCGGACGGAACGGTCTTCGAAGCAGGCAGCATCGACGGGCTTAGGCTCGGGGGGAGTGCGACGGCCGGGGTGTCCGACTGCATACGTTCACCCCGCCCACCCGTGAGCGTCGCCGTGGGTGGTTCCCTCCACCGAGCGTCAGGGTCGGGTTCGTCCCGGTGAGCCCGCCCGACCCCGGGGGTCCCGATTTCGTCTACCGCTTCGCGGCACCGACCGGTCCGCCCGAGGCACGCGGCGCCGGGCCCCCTTCGTACCGGCGAGAGGTCGTCGGCGACATGCTCGTCGAGCGCGACGTCCCGGTGGAGCTCCGCGACGGCGTGGTCGTCTACGTCGACGTCTTCCGTCCCGCCGACGAACGCCCGGCGCCCCCGCTGGTCGCCTGGGGGCCGTACGGCAAGCACGCCGATCTGCCGGTCACACGTCTGTACCCCGACGGTGGTGTCGCGGCGGGCCAGCTCTCCTCCTACACCGCGTTCGAGTCGCCCGACCCCCTCTTGTGGGTCGCGCACGGGTACGCCGTCGTCAACGCGGACGCTCCGGGCACCTGGAACAGCGGTGGGAACGCCACGTTCATCTCCCCCGAGGAGGCCGACTTCGGGCACGACCTCGTCGAGTGGGCCGGCACGCGGTCGTGGAGCAGCGGCAAGGTCGCGCTCTCGGGCGTCTCGTACCTCACCACCTCACAGTGGAACATCGCGGCGACGAACCCCCCGCACCTCGCCGCCATCAACCCCTGGGAGGGGTGGAGTGACACCTACCGGGAGGTCGTACGCCACGGTGGGATCCCCGAGACGTCGTTCTGGCCGTACATCGCGCGGCGATGGGGATACGGAACGCACCTCGTCGAGGACCTCTTGGTCGAGACGGAGGAGCATCCGCTCTTCGACGCCTTCTGGGCGTCCAAGGCCCCCCGGCTCGACAGGATCACCGTCCCTGCGTACGTCGTGGCCAGCTACTCCGACCAGGGACTCCATACCCGCGGCACCCTCGAGGGCTTCAAGCTGATCGCCTCGGAGCACAAGTGGCTCGAGGTCCACGGCGGGAAGAAGTGGGGGTACTACTACTCACCGCAGGGCATCGCCCGTCAGCTCGCCTTCTTCGACCACTTCTTGAAGGGCGCCGACAACGAGGTTCCGAGTTGGCCGACCGTCCGCTTCGACGTCCGGGTCGACGCCCGTACCGCCGAGCGGAAGGAGGCGACGGCCTGGCCCATCCCCGACACCGACGACGTGGTGCTCCACCTCGACGCCGCGTCCGGCCGCCTCCTCGACGGGATATCGCCTCCTGCGTGCGTCGACTACGACGCCGAACAGCTGGGGAGAGCGAGGGGTCGCGCGACGTTCGACCGGCGCTTCGACGAGCTGGTGGAGCTCGTCGGAGGTGCCCGCCTCCATCTCTGGCTCTCGTCACCGGGCGCCGACGACCTGGACGTCTTCGTGGCGCTCCAGAAGCTCGACCGGTTCGGCGACATCGTCGGCTTCAACTACTACGCCGTCTTCGAGGACGGCCCCGTCGCCCTCGGCTGGCTGCGCGCGTCCCACAGGGCGCGGGACCTTCACCGCTCCACCGAGAACCAACCGGTCCTCACCCACCGGCGCGAGGAAAAGATCCCACCCGGCGAGGTGGTCCCGGTGGACGTCGAGATCCTGCCCTCGGGCACGCGTTTCGAGCCCGGCGAGACCCTGCGGCTCGTCGTCCAGGGAAGGGACATCTACCGGTATCCCCGACCGCTGACGCATCCCGTGCACGCCGACAGCGTGAACTCCGGTCTCCACCGCATCCACACCGGCGGCGGGCACGACTCCTATCTGCTGATCCCACGCCTGCGCGCGGTGCGATGACCGGGTGCAGGCGCTGCGGACGTCGGTCGAGGTGCCTCTGCGAGTGCTACGATGACGGGAGTGACGGGTGACTAAGAGTTTACGATCGTCACTCAAGGAGGAGATATGGACGGGCAGGTCGTGGGCCTGGTCGTAGCTGACGAAGGCGAAACCCTGGAACCCGAGGTGATCGAGCGGGCACTTCCCCCGTGGCTCCATTTCATCGCCGGAGCTGGTGCGTTCGATCACCTTGCCATCTCCCCTTTGGCGGGCAACCCCGTAGTGATCCAATCCACCGTCGGCGCCGGAAAGACCCGGCAGTTGGCCGATCTGCTCCTGAGAGAACTCGGGGCCACTCCGTATGCCTTGACGCTGTTCAGCAGTCGCCAGACCTACGAGGGCGCTCTGCGCAAGTTCGAGGAGGTCATCGCGGCGATTGCGCCGACGGGCGTGCCGCAGCCCGAGTGGTTCACCCAGGCGCAGCGCAACGCCGTGGCTCGCGACGGGTTCCTGAAGGAGTTCGGTGCCCTCGACTCCGAAGAGGTCGCCGAGCTCGCTGGTTCGCAAGCCGAGAATCGTCGTGCCACCGCTCACCGGTGGCAAGAGAACGGCCGCATCTTCTCGGTTCCCTATTCCGGGAGAGTCGTCTTCCCGGGCTTCCAGTTCGACCCCGAGTCCGGGCAGCCGAAGCCAGGAGTGCGGAGCGTCCTGGATGCGCTTCCGCCCTCCTTGCACGGATGGCAGAGGGCGCTGTGGTGGGCGACGCCCTCGGACCTGCTCGAGTGGCGACGGCCCGTCGACATGCTCGACGAATCGCCCGGAGAAGTGGTGAAGGCGGCCAGGGCGGAGGCAGACGACTGGAGAGCCGCGACAGGCGAGTGAGCCACCCAGGTGCTCCAGCCCCGCCATCGACACCGGGATGGATCGCGACCAATGTGGTCGTCGACACCTGGCCGGCGCGGACGCAGATCTTCCGGGCGCATTCGCACGTGTTCGGCTCGACGCAGTTCGATCACAGACCGGAAGGTTCGGCACGGTTCTCGCCGCTGTGGATCGGTAGGTCGCTCGTGCCGGTGCTCCATGGGGGCGAGAACGGTCGCGCGGTTGCCTCCGAGACCATCTTCCACACCGTCGACGTCGCCGGGAGCAGCGTCCGCCCGCGCAACGTGTCGCTGGCGAAGTATTCGACTTGGCACTGGAGCTGCGTCGTCTCGACGCGGCCGCTTCGGCTGATCAGGCTGGACGGCGATGGGCTCGACGCGCTCCAAGTGTCGAGAGCGGAGTTGATCGAAGGGGGAAGGAGCACCTACCCGATGACGCAGCGGTGGGCGGCGGCATTGGTGGGCGCGGTCGACGACGCAGATGGACTGTGGTGGAAGTCCCGACAGGACCCGGACCTGTGGGCGGTGATGCTCCTTGGGAAGACCCGTCGGCGGGCGGGGGGTATCCGAGAAAGCGATCTCGCGGGGACAGGACCGGTGATTCCGTTCGCCACGCCCAGCGGCTTGGGGCGGTTGGACGCGATCGGCCTCGACTTCGACGTCACCGTGCTGCGGTGAACCCGCTCCCGCAGACCGCCACCTGCGTGCCGTCAGTCAACCGGCGACCGGGACGTCGCACCGCACATCGTCCGGTTCGCTGGCTGACGTAAGGGGGGAAAAGACACCGGGCGATTGCGAGCCTGGTGACAGTGGCGGTGAATATACGCCCTCGCAATGTGCAAATATGGTGGCTGGGCGAACCTAGGGGGAGGGGATGGGTCTCTCTTGCCGCTGGCGTGTGAGCGCAGCGCTGGTGGCCGCGGTCTCCGCTGCGACGATGTTCGTCGTAGAGGTTCCGGTGGCACATGCGGCACTGCCAGCAGCTGTTCGCTCGGGCTCCACCACGGCACGGGCTCGCACAGTGCTGAACCTGAGGTCGGCCCCGATGCCTGCGATGCGTGGCAAGCGGGCGATGCTGCTTCCGAAGTCCGGCCCTCCGCCTCTTGCCGGTGAGGGACCGGACCTCAACGCGCCGGCACGGAGGAACGCCGGCGCGGATCAGGACGACACGGATTCGAACAACTGGTCGGGCCAGCTCCTCGTCGGCTCCACGTTCACGGCTGTCGTGGGAGAGTGGACCGTTCCCGCAGTCGTGCCTTCGACAGCCACAGAAGCGGATGCCGACTGGATCGGGATCGGTGGCGACGGCATCTCCGAGCTGATCCAGACCGGCACGACATCGGTGACCGGCGGCGGATCGACCTCGTACTACGCGTGGTACGAGCTATTACCTGCTCAACCTGTATCGATCAGGCTCCCAGAGCCGGTGACACCCGGTGACGAGATGCTCGCGGAGATCGAGGAGACGTCCACGAACGTGTGGTACGTCGGCATCGAAGACGTCACCAAGGGGTGGACGGCAGCGAGAACCTTCACATACACAGCCGGTCAAGCGAATTCGGCGGAATGGATAAGCGAGCGGCCACTCGACGCGGTGACGCACCAGTACGTCACTCTTGCCGACTTCGGCTCGGTCCGGTTCCACGACATGCGGTTCACGGCAGCCGACCCGACAGCGACGCGTCTCACAGCCGTCACCATGAAGACAGCGGGGCAGATCATCGCCTATCCGGGCGACGTCACCTCGACAACAACAGGCAACTTCTCCAACTACTACGGCGCGCCTGCCGCAGTGACAACACCGGCAACCACAACCACCCCACCCAAGGCGACAACACCGTCGACAACCACGACAACCCAACCCGTCTCGACGACACCACCGTCGACAACGACAACATCGACGTCAGCGACAACACCACCGGCGACCACCACAACGGTGGTTCCCACCGTCACAGCCGTGACACCGCCATCCGGCCCGACGGCAGGCGGCACGACGGTCGTCATCACCGGAGGGAACTTCACCATCGGAGCAACGGTGCAATTCGGCGCGGCACAAGCGACCGACGCCGACGTCGTCTACGTGGACTCCACGGAGATCACCGCGGTGGCCCCCGCCCACACTGCTGGCTCGGTCGACGTGACCGTGACCGTCCCCGCCGGGATGACGAGCGCCGCCAGTCCGCCTGACCGATTCGACTACCAGGCACCGAAGGTGTCCTCGGTGTCGGTGCACGACGGCCCGACGGCAGGCGGCACGGTGGTCACCATCACCGGCAGCACCTTCACTTCCGGAGCCACGGTGCGGTTCGGCACGAAGCTGGCGACCCACGTCACCGTCGAGGGGTCCACGAGGATCGGTGCGACGAGCCCGGCACACACCGCCGGTGCGGTCGACGTGACCGTGACGATTCCCGGTGGCACGAGCGTGGCCTCACCGGCGGGTCTCTTCCGGTACCAGGCGCCCAGGGTGACCTCGGTCTCGCCGCGCGATGGCCCGACGGCAGGGAGCACCACGGTGACGATCGTCGGTGCCGACTTCGTCCGCGGGGCAACGGTCCGCTTCGGCACGAAGCTGGCGACCCGCGTCACCGTCGTGAGCCCGACGAGGATCAGGGCCACGAGCCCGGGTGGCAGAGGGATTGTCAACGTCACGGTCTCCATTCCTGGGGGATCGAGCGTCGTGTCTCCTGCCGACCGGTTCGAGTACCGGGCAGCGTGACGGCTGCTCGAGCAGGCGAGGCTCGGCCACCCGGTCGGCGGAAAATGGCCCTGACCAGGGAGAATGTGGTGGTCGGGCTGCCCGGATTTGAACCGGGGACCTCTGCGTCCCGAACGCAGCGCGCTAACCAAACTGCGCCACAGCCCGTCACCGGGCGCCGCCCGGCAAGGACTGAGACTATCCCAGGGTCACCCGTCCCTCGCCCGGCGCGTCGGGCTCGTCGGAGGGCTCACCGGACCGCGCCAGCTCAGGCGAGGCGTCCGCCGAGCCGGCCCGCTTGCCTTCGTCCTCCCCGTGTCTGCGGACGAGGACGCGGGCGATCCGGCGCTTGTCCATCTCCTGCACGGTCAGGTCCCAGCCGTCAAGGTGCACGCTCTCCCCGACCAAGGGGATGTGGCCGAGCGCATCGAGGATGAACCCGCCGAGCGTGACGTAGTCGCCTTCCGGCACGTCGATGTCCAGGCGTTCTCGGACCTCGTCCACGTTGGTCTGGCCGTCGACGAGCCAGCGCTCCCCGTCGATACGTACGATCGAGGGACCCTCGTCCACGTCGAGCTCGTCTTGTAGCTCTCCGACGATCGGCTCCAGGAGGTCTTTCACCGTCAATATGCCCGACACGCCACCGTGCTCGTCGACCACCACCGCGAAGCCACGCTGTTGGCGTCGCATCTCGACGAGCGCCGCGAGGATCGGGCGCGACTCGGGAACGACGAACACCTGCCGGATCCGCCGCGAGATCTCGATGGACGACAGCCCGGCGGGCTCGCGGCCCTCGGCGGTCTTGGCGACCGAGAGGCGCAGTCCCGTCGGAGGATGCACGCTCGCGGGCGGTCCCGTGGGTCCGGGCGCTCCCGGTCCCTGCGTGCCGGCGTCGCCGAAGGGGAGCTCGTCCTGGTTGCGATCGCCGTCGTGGCCGAACAGCGCACCTCGCCAGCGACGGGAACGGAACAGGTCGTTCACGTAGAGCACGCCGACCACGTCGTCGAGCCCGCCGTTCACGACCGGGTAGGCGCTGTGACCGGATTCCCGCACGGCTCTCGCCACGTCGCCGGCCGAGACCGGGATCGTCAGCGCCACCACCTCGGTGCGCGGCGTCATCACTTCGCGCACGTCCATGTCGCGCAGGTCCGCGAGCGCCTCGACGATCACGCGCTCCTGCTCGGCGGCGACCGACTTGTCGTAGGCGGTGTCGCTGCGCGCCCGCCTCGCCCGGGAGTCCGCGTCGCCGCGCCGCCACGGCAGACGGCGGAGGGCGCGGCGCGGCGCTTCCTCGTCTGGTGGAGGCCGGTTGGAGCGGCGGCCCGCCACGAGACGCGGCTCAGTCGCCGCTGGCGCCTGGCAACGGCGGCTTCTCGGAGCCGACGAGCACGGGCACCGGCTGGTACGACTCGTCGAAGTAGGTGCCCCCGTCGAGCAGCGCGCGCGTCGCGCGCCGCACCCTCAACGGGTCGAGCGGCTTCACGAGCCATCCCTCGGCCCCGGAGCGGCGGGCGAGGAACACGTCGGGCCGACGGTCGAGCAGCATGAGCACCGGCACGTGGGGGATGTCGAGGTAGGACTCTTCGAGGCGCAGCTCCAGGCAGACGGCCATGCCGCCCATGTTGCCCATCTGCATGTCCACGACGACGAGGTCGGGCGGGTCGTCGAGCACCCCGCGGACGGCCTCCGGCCCGGAGATCGCCTCGGTCACCTCGACGTCCGCTCCTTCGGTGACGGACGCGATCTCGCGCCGTACGCTCGGCGCGTCGCTCGCGACGAGGATGCGGGCCACCGCCGGAGACTACCCGACCGGGGCGGCGCCACTCCCTCCGGGCGCCGCGGGGCCGTCGGCAACCGTCGCGGCGGCGGCGCCCGAGAAGAGGGCGTCGGCGACCGCGACCAGCCCCTCCACGTCGTGGACGTCGGTGCCGAGGAGCGGGACGCGCCCGACCGGCGCGGGTGCCGTCGACGCGGCGAGCCCTGCGAACGACCGCTCTTCCACGTCGGCGACGGCGTCGAGCTCGCGGAGGTTGTCCTCGAGCACGGCGAGGACGGAGCCCGCTGCCGCGCGCGGCAAGGTGACCTCCTGTGAACCGAAGTGTGGATGGATGCGGTTCACCACGAGCCCCGCGGTGCGCACTCCCCGCTCGTCGAGCCGTGACGCGAAGTACCCGGCCTCCTCCAGCGCGTCGGTCCTCGGCGACGTCACCACCACGTATGCCGTCGTCGGGTCGGCGAGCAGCGCGCGCACCGCCCGCGCCCGTTCGTCGAAGCCCACCTCCATCCCGGCGAACGCCTGGAAGAAGGCGACAGCGTCCTGCACGATCTCGGCGCCGGCGACGCGCGAGATCGTCCTGAGGAGTGCCTGCGTGGCGACGTTCAGCGCCTTGAGCGACAGGCGCGTGGGCATCATCAGCGCACGGAACATCCGGTTCTCGAGGAACTGCGTGAGGCGCCGTGGCGCGTCGAGCAGGTCCAGCGCATTGCGGGTCGGCGGGGTGTCCACGATCACGACGTCGAATTGCTCCGAGCTCGTGAGCTCGTAGAGCTTCTCCATCGCCATGTACTCCTGGGTGCCCGAGAGCGCACCGGTCAGGTTCTGGTAGAGGCGGTTCGCCTTGATGGCGGCCGCCTGGTCCGCGGTGCGCGCGTAACGCTCGACGAGCTCGTCGAACGTGGTCTTGGGGTCGAGCATCACGGCGTGGAGGGTGCCGGGCCAGTCGCCTGCGACCTCGACGGGCTCGTTCGGGAGCGACTCGACGCCCATCGCGTCCGCGAGCCGACGGGCGGGGTCCACCGTCACCACGCACGCGCGGCGACCTCGGCGGGCGGCCTCGAGACCGAAGCTCGCGGAGACGGTCGTCTTCCCCACCCCGCCAGGCCCGCAACAGACGACGACCGGGCGCAGGTCGACGAGGTCGCCGAGGGAGGCCGGGAAGGCGGGCGGTGTCGCGCCACCGTCGGCGCCCGGGGCGCCGGGAACGTCCGGCACCGCCGGCGTGGACCCGGCGGGAGGCGAGACGCCGCTCACAGGGTGCCGTCCGGCGGCGGGAGACCCTCGATCGCGCCCGACATCGCACCGGCGAGGTGGTCGAGCTCGGCGGGGCCGATGGACGGTGCGAAGACGCGCGGGAGCCGGAGCTGGGGGAGCGGCAGTTCCCGGGCGAGCCGCCCGACCTGTTCCTCGACGAGCCGGAGCCGCCGCAGCCGGAAGGTCCGCGCCGCGTCCAGCGCATCGGATGCGGGACCGCCGAGCGCGGCGCCAGAGTCGCGTGCCGCGTCGGCGGCCGGGACTTCGAGCTCGGGTGGTCCCTTCTCGTAGCAGTTCACGACGACCGCGCCGAGATGGATCCCCACCCGGTCGCGCAGAAGTCGCGCGGACTCGACGGTCTCGCTCACGGGCATCTCCTCGGGGAGGGTGACCGGCAGGACCCGGCAACGTGCAGGGTCCTGCAGGAGCTCGACGACGTCGGCGGCCTGCTGTCGCACGGGGCCGCCCCGCGCGGCGTCGAGGAGGCCGCTCGCCGACGTGAGGAAGGTCATCGCGTGGCCGGTCGCAGGAGCGTCGAGGACGACCATGTCCGCGACGCCGGCCCTTTCGAGCTGTTTCACCTTGCCGAGCACGAGCACGTCGCGGATGCCCGGGACCGCCGTCGCGACCACGTCCAGGACACCGGTGGAGACGAGCCGCTTCGACACCCGCTGCAGCCCGTGGTCGCCGAGGTACTCGAGGAGGGCGTCGTCCGGCGTGAGCCGCCTCGCCCAGACGCCCCCGGCCGGGGGCTTCCCGAGGGTGCCGGCGTCGTCCGGCCCGCTGCCGAGCAACGCCACCGGCTCGTACCCGACCGGGCCCTTGCGGCCGAAGGTGGTGCCCAGCCCGCGCTTGCCTTCGAGCTCGACGATCAGAACGGACAGCCCGGCGGAAGCTGCGCTCGCAGCCAGGGTCGCGGTCACGGTGGTCTTGCCGACGCCGCCTTTGCCGGCGACCACCCAGACCCGGCTCTGGCTGCACCACGCAGCGACGTCCATCCCGGGCGAGCGTAGTTCCGCGGGGCGGGACATCGGGCGATCGGGGCGGAAAGTTCCTGGTCAACGGCCTTGTTCAGGGTTACAGCGCGACGGTACTGTTGGCAACGCACGTGAAGGGGGGCAGTGCCGTGGCGATGCGGAGCGCAGCAGGAGAGGCATGGCAGGCCAAGGCGGCCTGTCGGGGCCCCCAGTCGAGCGCGTTCTTCCCTCCGGCGTACGCGGAGCGCAAGGAAGAGCGGATCGAGCGGGAGTCCCGGGCGAAGAGCATCTGCGCGGGGTGCATCGTGCGCGAGGAGTGCCTCGACTACGCGATCAGGATCCGTGAGCCGCACGGGATCTGGGGCGGTCTGAACGAGGTGGAGCGCAAGCAGCTCCTCGACCGCCGCGCCGGCTGACCTCTCGCCGGTCCGGCCCCCCGGTCGTCGTGCTCAGGGTCCGAGACCGAGCGCGCTCGCAGCCGCGGTCACCCCGGTGCTCGCGCACACCGTGGCAGGGAGCTCGCCGTCGGCATGGCAGATGAGCGCCGACAGGTAGTTCGCGGACGCCACGATCGCCTGGGTCGCCGGGTCCTTCGGGTCGGTGAGCCCGGTGGCGATCTCGTTCGCGTTCAGCTGCTGGAGGACGGCGGGGGAGAACTCACCGCCCGAGACGACGGCCTCGTTCGCCACGTCGACGAACGGGACGACTCCCCCCGGGGCCCCCGGTGTCCGCCGGTCGTACCTCGCGAGCAGCGCCCGCACGCCCGGTGAGAGGCGCTCGAGAACGGCGTAGGCGGTGCCGGCGCCGTCCTTCTGGTCGCCGTAGTGCTCGACGAGCGTGGCGGTGAGGTACTTCGATCGGTACCTGGTGCCCTCGAAGGTGAACGTGGGGGTGCTCGGGAACGCCTCGTTGGGCCCGGATTGCGTCGCGTAGAGGGTGTCGCCGAACGTGCCGAAGCGGGAGAGCGCCGCGACGACCGCCCACCGTTCGGCCGCGCAGTAGGGGCAGAACTCGTCTCCTACGAAGACGACCTCGGGCTTTCCCCCCGAAGACAGCCGCGGCTGGCCGTGCAGAAGGGTGGGCGGTGTCAGCGTCGCGTCGGCGGACTCGACCCCCACCGCGTCGTAGACCGATTCGGGGATCGTCGTGACGGCCTTCACGACCGCCGGGGCGGCCGGCGTCGGGGTGGGCGCGCCCGACGGTGTCGACGCCGCCGGTGCGCCGGCGACCTTGAGCACGACGAGCACGATCACGATGACGAGCACCACCGCCACCGTCCCCCAGGTGAGCAGCGACGTGGCGGGCCGGCGAGTCGCGGCGCCGAGGTCCGGGGGCGGGACCCGGCTCTCCGGTGCCGGTGGAGTGCCGGCGACCGGCGGAGCGCCGCTGCGGGCGGTCTCCTCAGCCGCTCCGGCCGGCTCTGCGTGTGGCTCCGCTGGTCCCCCGGTGGTCATGACAGCCGAGCACCCGGCGCTCGCCGGTCAGCGTGTCCAGCCGTGCGCAGGCCGTGTCGCGGACGCGCCCCAGCCGAGCATCTGGGGGACGGTGCTGACCGTCAGCACGAAGAGGAGGAAGGTGATGGCGTGCACCGAGGTGCACCACAGACAGATGTTCTTGATGATCAACAGCTCGGCCGAGACCAGGTACAGGACGAAACACATGCCGACGATCGCCATGGCGAGCCGCAGCGCGTGGATGCGCCGGTCGGTCGACCGCCACGCGACGGGCAGGTTCACCCCGATCATCGCGACGAAGAAGAGCAGCCCCCACAGGGCCACCGGCACACCGAGGAACACGGACTGCGCGCTCGACGTCACCTTCGCGCAGTTCACGATCCCCGTGTCCGCGCAGACGAGCGGCGTGTGCGAGTAGTGCGCGACGGTGAGGTACGTCGCGACGCCGAGCCCCGCGATCGAGAGCACCAGCGAGGTGATCACCCGCCAGCGTGCGGGTTCGAAGACCTCCGGGGCGTCGGGTGGCGGCTTGCGCAGGTACGCAAACGCGCGGGAGGTGAACCCGGGCGGCGTCTCCTGGCGCGACCGGGCGGCCTGCGACTGCAGCTCCGCGCGTTCGCGTCGGGTGATGCGTACGGGTGGTTTCGTGCGCGTGCTGCCCACGGTTGTTCCTCAGACCTTGATCTTGAGGGCCTTCGCCGCGGCCTGGACGCCGGCACTGCTGCAGACCGAGCCGGGCTTCCCCCCGTCGATGTAGCAGACCGCGGCGGACATGTAGTTGGAGGTGCCGAGGATGAGCTTGGTGATGTCGCTGCTCGGGTCCTTCAGTCCTGCGGCGATTGTTGTGCGCGAGAGCCCCTGCAGCGGGTCCGGGTTGTAGGTCGCTCCGGAGAAGATCACCTTGTCCCCCCAGTCCGAGAAGGGAATTGTGCCCGACCGTGTTGTCCCCGAGCTGGAGTCGAACTTCTTGATGAGGCTCAACTCCTGCTTGGTGGGCGTGTTGATCACCGGGTGGTCGCCTGTCGCCTTGTCCTGACCGTAGAGCTCGAGCAGCTTGGCGGTGATGTAGGGGCTCGTG
>JASHUY010000075.1 GCA_030039755.1 Acidimicrobiales bacterium | reverse complement strand
CCGCGTTCACCACCGCCTCGATCGCCCACTGGACCATCGGCCGGTCGTAGATCGGCAGGAGGTGCTTGTTGGTGATCCTGGTGAGCGGGTAGAGACGCGAGCCGGTCCCGCCCGCGAGGAGGACGCCTTTCACGGGCCCCCACCCTACGCGGCCCCAGGGCTCCGCCGCGATGGCGTCACCCGGCCCCGCTACGGTCGTGCGCGTGGGCGTGGACGACGTCGCCGCGGTCCTTGCAGCGGTCACGGCAGCGCTGCCCTCCGGTGGAGAGGACCGGCCCGGCCAGGTCCAGATGGCGCGCGCGGTGGCCCGTGCCATCGCGTCGGGGCGCCATCTGGTCGTCCAAGCCGGCACCGGCACCGGCAAGTCGCTCGCGTACCTCGTTCCCGCGGTCGTCTCCGGCGAGCGCGTGGTCGTCGCCACCGCGACCAAGGCCCTCCAGGACCAGCTGGCGGAGAAGGACCTCCCCTCGGTCTGCCGGGTGCTCGACCACCCGGTGTCCTTCGCGGTGCTGAAGGGACGGTCGAACTACCTCTGCCTCGAACGCGCCGGAGAGGTGGCGGGCCGCGGCGTCCAGCAGGACCTGGGCGCGGGCGCGGCAGCCGGCACGCTGTGGCCCGACGGAGAGCTCCCGGGCGACGACCCGACGGGATCCCCCACCCCCGCCGCCGGGACGGGGCGTCTCGTGGACGACATGCGCCGCCTGCTCGCCTGGTCACGGGAGACCGAGACCGGGGACCGGGCGGACCTCGCCTTCGAGCCGCACGACCGTGCGTGGGGGATGCTGAGCGTCGGGCCACGAGAGTGCCTGGGCGCCCACCGCTGCCCCGAGGGTGCCCGTTGTTTCGCCGAGCGCGCGCGCCGGCGCGCGGCGGAGGCCGACGTCGTGGTCGTCAACACCCACCTCTACGGCGCGCACCTCGCGAGCGAAGGCACGGTCCTGCCGCCTCACGACGTCGTCGTCTTCGACGAAGCGCACGAGATCGAAGACGTGATGACCCAGAGCCTGGGCGTCGACCTGGCTCCGGGCAGGTTGCGCGCGCTGCACGGCGCAGCCCGCCCCTTGCTCGGTGACGACGACGAGCGCTCGGGGCTCGACGACGTGGAAGACCGTCTCCGTGCCCTGCTCGAGGCGCACGTCGGACAGCGCGTGCTCTGCGCGCCCGGACGCGCCGGCGGGGAGGGTGCGCAGGCCGAGCCACCGGGGCGTGCGCGCGGCGAGCCGGGACGCGACTTCTTCGGGGTCACCGGTGCGCCGGGTGACGTCGACGTCGCGCACGCGGGCGCCGGCGGCCCGACGGGAGCGGCCTCGTCCGGGGACGCCACCCGGGACGCGGAGCTCACCTCCGTGCTCGAGCTGGCCCGCTCGCGGCTCGAACGGCTGCGGCGGCGCCTGCTCTCGTCGGGCGAAGGGGACGGGGTGGAGGCGGGCGCGGGAGACGAGGCCCGACGTACCCGGGCGCTCACCGCCGCCTCGCACCTCGAAGAGGACGTGCAACGGCTCCTCGCGGCGGGTGAGGACGAGGTGGCGTGGGTCGACGGGACACCGCGTGCGCCGGTGCTGCGCCTCTCCCCCGTGGACGTCGGGCCGGTGCTCGCCGCGACGCTGTGGGGCTCGGTCACCGCGGTGCTCACGAGCGCGACGATCCCGTCGCAGCTCGCCGCGCGCCTGCGACTCGACAACTTCGACGTCGACCATCTCGACGTCGGCAGCCCGTTCGACTTCCCTACGCACGCGATGTTGTACGTGGCGCGCCACCTCCCGGACCCCCGTCAGCCCGGCGCGCAGGAGGCAGCCTGGGACGAGCTCGAGGCGCTGATCTCGGCCGCGGGCGGCCGGACCTTGGCCCTCTTCACGAGCCGTCGCGCCACCGACGCCGCGGCGGCCGCGCTCGGCGCCAGGCTGCCGTTCCGGCTGCTCGTCCAGGGGGGCCTGCCCAAGAGCCGCCTGCTCGAGGAGTTCGCCCGCGACGAGACGTCGTGCCTCTTCGCCACCCTCGGCTTCTGGCAGGGCGTCGACGTCCCCGGCAGGGCGCTCAGCCTCGTGACCCTCGACCGCCTTCCCTTCGGACGGCCGGGTGATCCCGTCCTCGACGCGCGCCGGGACCGGGCAGGCGAAGCCGCGTTTGCGCTCGTCGACCTTCCACGCGCCGCGACGTTGCTGGCACAGGGCGTCGGTCGCCTCATCCGCGCCGCGGACGACCACGGCGCCGTCGCCGTCCTCGATCCGCGTCTCGCGACCTCGGGCTACCGCCGTGCGCTGCTCGACGCCCTCCCGCCGATGCGACGAACGGTCGACCGCGACGAGGTCGCCTCGTTCTTGCAGAGGGTGTTGTCCGGACCGCCCGCCGCGGACGCGACGGGCACGGCGGGCGCGACGGGCACGGCGGACGCGGCGGGCGCGACGGGCGCGACGGACCCGGTCTTCAGTGCTCGGGCTCGGGCTCGAGCACGAGGAGGCGGTCGGTCGCGTCGAGCAACGGGTCGTCGACGACCCCCATGACGACGCGCCCGGCGTGCACGGCGCCGAGCACCACGCCACGCTGGCGGTCGCGGGCCGCGCTGAGTGGGCGGCCCGCACCCTCCTCGCCGACGTCCACCTCCTTCAGCCGGTAGCCGTCCGAATCGAGGATCCGCAACAGGAGCTCGCCGGCGTGGGGCGCCTCCATGGACTTCGCGACGGTGTGCGCGAGCAGCTCGTCGCCCGAGACCGCGTCGACGCCGAGGTCGCGCAACGCCCGGCCGACGTTGGGCGAGGTGGCGATCGCGATGACCGGCGTGCCGGGCGCCGCCTGGTGGGCGAGGACCGCGCTCACGAGCACCGACGCGTCGTCCCGCCCCGCGACGAGCACCTGCGACGCCCGGTCGGGCTTGGCGCGGCGCACGGCCGCCTCGCTCGTCGGGTCGGCCGCCACCACCCGCGCCTCGTCGGGGAAGGAGGAGCGGTCGGCTGTCGTGACGACCACCACGTCGCGGCCCGCGGCCACGAGCTCTGCGACCGTCACCGGCAGCACGGGGTGGTTGCCGATGACCACGACCTCGCCGCCGGCCGCCTCGCGCCGTTCCATCCCGAGCAGCCTACGCAGGTGCGCCGACGCGACCGACCCGGCGAACACCGCGAAGCTCGAGGCGAAGAGCGGGATGGTCGTGAGCATCACGAGCGACGCGACCACGCGCCCCGTGGGGTTCTTCGGCGTGATGTCGCCGTAGCCGACGGTGGTCGCGGTGGTGATCGCCCAGTAGAGGGAGGTCCCGAAGCCGAGGTGCGGCTGGGTGGCGTCGAAGGCGATCGCGCCGCCGAACAGGCACAAGACCCCGAGGACGACGAGCCGGCCGGACTGCGACCGCACCACCTTGGACGCGAGCAGCGTGATGGTGGTGATCACGGGCCGCGATCAGTAGCCCAGCCGGTCGAGGGCGTCCGGCCGTTGTTGCCAGCGCTTCTCCACGCGCACGTGCAGCTCCAGAAAGGCGCCTGCCGGCAGTTGCCTTCGCACCGCGGTCCCGACCTCCTTCAGGACCTCACCGCCCCGGCCGATGACGATCCCCTTCTGCGAGTCCCGTTCGACCACGATCTCGCAGCGGATCCTCGGCCAGTCCCACTCCGTCACCTGGCACGCGATGGAGTGCGGGAGCTCCTCGCGGGCCCGCCGCAGCAGTTGCTCGCGTACGAGCTCTGCGACCCGCAGCGCCTCGGGCGTGTCGGTCACCATCTCCTCGGGGTAGTACGCGGGCCCCTCGGGGAGCCGCTC
>JASHUY010000012.1 GCA_030039755.1 Acidimicrobiales bacterium | reverse complement strand
GCCCCGCCCGAGCGTGCGGGAGGACCCTCGCACACTCCACCTTGACCCTGGTCACCGGCGATGAACGAAGTCGCGCCGCCCGGTCCTCTCCCGACCCGATCCGGCACTTTCGGACTTTGGTCGACGACCTGGCTGCTGCCTTATCACCAAGTAGCCCGTACGTGGCGCCTTAGATCCTCGAGCGGTGCCGGCCGGCGTCCTGGTCGGTCTCGCGTTCCATTGGCGCGCCACACGCACAGGTCCGGACCCAGGCAGTGCACCCCTAGTGCGGACGCTCCAGAACGGTCGATTTCGAAATGTCGAACCGGACGGAATTAGGCACGGCGGTGCGTACCCGTCCACAGCAGCGTTCCAAGGTGTGCCCAGCAGATCCGGAAATGGGCAGCTCAGCGAGCTGGCAACGAGCGCTGCCCCCGGGAGCTCCTCCGGTGTCCATGGGCGCGCGCATGACGTCCGTGCTCCTGGGTAGAAAGTGACCGTCCGGGTTCGACCGGACGTCAGTCACAATGCGTCGAGGCCCCCCAACGCGGGGGCTTCGTCGCATTCGCGGAGTCGTGGCGGGCAAGCTTCCCCGGCGTTGCGCCCTCGACGGTCTCGGTTGCGACCTCGCCGGTCTCGGTTGCGACCTCGCCGGTCACTCCATCGCCGCGTTGCGGAGCGCCCAGCGCTCATGATCCCTCCACTCGCCGTCCACCATCAGGTAGCGGGGTGAGAACCCCTCTTTCGCGAAGCCGAGACGTTGCACCAGCGCCAGCGAACGTGCATTGGAGGGCTGGATGTTCGCCTCTACCCGGTGCAGGCCGAGCTCGCCGAAGGCGACGCCGATGACCGCTCGCAGGCCCTCGGTCATGAGACCGCGTCCTTCGTGACCGGCGAAGGCGCCGTAGCCGAGATGGGCGGACTGGAAGGCGCCCCGCACGATGTCGCCGACGCCGACGTACCCGACGAGTCCGCCACAGTCACGGGCATGCCGCACGAGGTACGCCTCCTGGTCGTCGCGCCGGAGCCGCTCGAGGAGTGCCGTGAAGCGCTCGTGTGTGTCTGCGAGCTCGATCCAGGGGTGATGGAGCTCCCGGCTCGCGCGCACCGCCCCGATGAACTCGTCCTCGTCCGCCGCGACGAGGGGGGTGACCCTCACCTCGGCATGCGCTGCGTCGGGCATCGGGCCAGTATCGCTCGGCGGGGCACCGCGGATCGGGCTGCGTACACTCTCGGGCCGTGATCGAATGGGACGACTTCGCCAAGGTCGATGTGCGCGTAGGGCGCGTCGTCGAGGTGTCGGACTTCCCTGAGGCCCGCAAGCCTGCGTGGAAGCTCCGGATCGATTTCGGCCCGGAGATCGGCGTGAAGCGTTCCTCGGCGCAGATCACGAACTATGCGAGGCACGAGCTCGAAGGACGGCTCGTGCTCGCGGTCGTGAACTTCCCGCCGCGCCGGATCGGACCGTTCCTCTCGGAGGTGCTGACGCTCGGCACCTTCCGCGGCGACACCGTGCTGCTGGTCGATCCCGATGCCGGCGCAGAGCCGGGCGACAGGTTGGGCTGATCAGCGCGTTGTATCGTGCGGCCGTGCCGCGCGGCCTCGTCATCCGGGTCGCGGCCGCCGCCGTCCTGGTGGGGCTCGCGATCGCGGGCTACGTGCTGTGGATGCCGGTCCACCGGCCAAACCCCGGCAAGGTCGCGGTGCTCGGTCTCAAGAGCGCCGTCGCCGGGTTGCGCGCGCCTGCGAAGACTGCCTCCGTCGAGCCGGTGAGCGGGGTGTCGCTCTCGGCCGTGAAGGCGGCAGCGGCGTCGACACCCGGCGAGACGGCAGCGTACGCCGTCAACTGGTCGGGCAAGGCGCCGGTGACGGCGGGCTCGATCGAGCTGATCGCAATGCCGACCGACGCCTCCGCGAAATCGGCGCAGAAGCAGGCGCTCGCGACCGAGCTCTCGCAATCGAGTCTCACAGATTCGGGGTACGGGTACGGTACAAAGACCAAGATCTCCGGGATCCCGGGCGCCAAGGCCGCGTACTACCTGAAGGGCACAAGTCCGACGATCACCGCGTCGACGCCGCGTGCGACGGTGGTGATCTACCGGACCGGGCGGGTGATCGTCGACGCGACGGTCGACGCGAAGGGGGTCGCCGCCACAACGACGGCCCGCTCGCTCGCGTCGGCGGAGTTCCACCACCTCGAGCGTGTCGGTGCCGACCCGGTCATCGGGGAGACGTCACTGCCCCTCGTCGCGTCGGTCCTCTACGTGCTCGTCGCCGTCGCCGTGCTTGCGGTCGCCGAGGTGACCCCACGCTTCGTCGTCGCCGCACGGCATCGCCGTCACGAGGCTCGGCTCGCGGCCGCGCGCCGCGCGCGTGTCGCACGGGGCAGCAAAGTCGTGAAGCGCCACGCATCTCGTGGCTACGCGGCCCGGGTCGAGGGCAAAGGACGCGCCCACCGCCGCTGAACGTCGCAGACCCGGCTCCTGCGCAATGGGGATTGCAGCCGACGCTGCCGCAGCTGGTGGCGGCTGGTGGGGGCTGGTCGCAGCTGGTCGCCCGCAGTGGGCCGCACCGGGTTGCGCAGACGTGCACTGCGCGCCGACGTGCGGCAATGATGATGCGGTGGCAGAGGACCTGGTCTCGTACCTCGACGCCGTCGACGAGA